>JBBSUQ010000008.1:0-32976 GCA_038234235.1 Flavobacteriales bacterium | reverse complement strand
GGAGTTTTGAATTGTCGTCAACAGGTTTTACGAAAATTTTAGAACCCATTTTACTGTAAAGTTTTAGTATGTCACTTGGAGAATATAAACGGTTATCGCTTTTATCTTTCAACATTAATGTGCCCCCAATTATAGCACTATTGCTAGTTCCACTAAATAAATCTACCCATTTTGCCAAATCGAGATTGTAATTTTTATCTAACAATAGTTTCTCAATTTTCGTTAGTATATAGAGTGGTACAACGCTCCGTGCCCCACAACCGTCAATTGACAATATTACTCTATACCTATTTTGCATGGTACAATTTAGAAAATAGTTCTGTGCAAAACAACAATTTAAGGTATTCTCAATTGTTAATAATTATTAATATAAGTTTCAAACTTATGAATATCAATTTTATACCTTCTTTCAACTTAATTAAATTAAACATGACTTATGATCTTAATCACAACTTTAATTTCGAAATCCAATTATAACATCCACTTCATATAACTTTAATAACAAGTGTGAGGTAGTGTGTGAAAATAACGAGTATCAATTTTAGGACACAAAAAGAGAGCATCCCTTAAGATGCCCTCTATTTATTCAATTTATATATTGTATTATAACTTATAAAAGTTAAGTTTATCTTAATAAGGTGAGGTGACCCACAACTTCTTTTCTTTCATCATTCACAGAAGTTTTAAATATTATTTTCCAGGTATATACACCTTCTTTAACAATTTCACCAGCATAAGTTCCATCCCAGCCAATTTCTGCATCATGAGATTCAAATATTATTTCTCCCCATCTATTGAAAATATAAAGAGTATAATCATAAGGATCAAACCCAGCTGTAAATATTGGGTTAAACGTTTGATTAAACTGATCATCATCTGGTGTAAATGTATTCGGAACATAAAACAGTAAATCTTCTTTCACTGTTACATGACCAATTGCCGTATCCGAACATCCATAACTGGTAGTTGCCACTAACAATATCTCATAAGTTCCTGGTTCTTCAGGGAAAGTATGTGTTGGGTTCACAAATGTCGTTGTAGCTCCATCATCGAAAAATGTCCACTGATAATTGTCTGCATTAGACGAATTGTTATCCATTGTACTTTCAAGATTTGATGTTGTTACAATTTGGGGAGTCGGTACAAACGCAGCCGTAGGATTTGCTTCTACACAAATTTGATTTGGTGTCGTAATACTAGAAACACATCCATCATTGCTTGTAACTTCCAAGGTAACGTCATAACATCCTGCACTTGTAAATGTCTGCACAATTGGGCCACATCCGTTAACTACCGTTCCATTACTAAAGGTCCAAACACAAGATGCTGAATTTGGTGTGGTACTTTCTAAAGTTGCTTGAACTGGCGAACATCCTATTAAATTATTAACGGTATAAGTTGGCACAGGCAATGGGTTAACAGTTACTGTGATATCATCATCGTCAGTACATCCTCCAGTAAATGTACCCGTAACCATGTAGGTTGTTGTACTTGAAGGAATAAATGCAACTCCATTATTTACACCATTGTCCCAAGCATAAGAATTTGCTCCTGAACCAGTAAGTGTAATACTTTCACCTTCACATATTGTAAAATCGTTTCCTGCGAAAACAGTTGGATTGGCAATTGCAGTTACATCGACCATGTCTGTATTTGTGCATCCATTAGCATCAGTTCCCGTTACAGTATATGTAAGTGTTCCGTTTGCCGGATTAAAGGCAACATTATCCATAACTCCATTATTCCATGTATAAGAATTAGCACCAGAACCACTTAAATTAACACTCGCACCTTCGCAAACTTGTTGGTCGGGACCTGCATTCACCACAGGCAATGCATTCACAGTTACGTCTACATCATCTGTATTTACACAACCAAATACATCTGTTCCTGTTACAGTATATGTTGTTGTTCCAACTGCTTGATTAAACGGAGTTCCATTAATAACACCATTGTCCCATACATATCCAAAAGGACCATTTCCTACACCGTTTCCATTTAGAGTAACTGGCACGTTGTCACAAACTGTAACGTCCGTACCTGCATCAATAATTGGTAAAGTATTAACTGTAACGGTCATTTGATCTGTGTTAACACAACCGTTTCCATCTGTTCCTGTAACAGTATATGTTGCAGTAGAAGCTGGTGTAAAAGCAACACCATTTGTAACACCATTGTCCCAAACATAAGATGTAGCTCCACTGCCGTTTAAGGTTACCATCGCACCACTACAAACCGTTTGATCTGCTCCTGCATCAACATTTGGGAAAGGATTAACCGTAACAGTTACTTGATCAGTATTTATACATCCGTTAGCATCTGTACCAGTTACGGTATAAGTATTAGTTGCCACAGGAGTGAAAGGGACATTGTTTGTAACTCCCAAATTCCAAACATAACTACTAGCTCCTGAACCACTCAAAGTAGCCGGGTCGCCATTACATACGGCAAAATCTGGTCCTGCACTCACAATTGGCAATGGATTGACAGTTACATCAACCATATCAGTATTTACACATCCGTTTCCGTCAGTTCCCGTAACAGTATAGGTGGTAGTTCCAACCGCTTGATTGAAAGGCACTCCATTTGTAATTCCATTATCCCAAACATAACTGGTAGCGCCTGCAGCTGTCAATGTTATTTGCTGCGGTGTACAAACAGTTACATCTGTTCCTCCATTTACATTCGGAAGTGGATTCACTGTTAGAGTAACATTGCTAGTACTGTCACATCCTGTACCTGATGTAAAAGTTTGAGAATATGTTCCGGAAGTATTTTGAGAAGTACCATGAATAATTATGGATTGACCTTGACATATTTCTTCCGTAAAGTTTGCAACAATTGTGTTGTTTTCAGATACTGTAAAGTTTGCACTCGTAGCAGAACAACCAAATGCATTGGTTACAGTTACATTTATTGGATTATTAGCAGTTGTTACATTTACATTACTTGCATTTGATCCGGTGGACCAATTATAAGTTGTAAATGCTGCGCTAGTTGTAAGATTAGAAGAGAATCCAGTACAATAAACATTGGCTCCATTTATTATTGGATTTGGATTTGGATTTACTGTTACAGAAACTTGATCAGTATTCACACAACCATTACCATCCGTTCCAGTTACTGTGTAATTTACGGTTCCAATTGGTTGAGTAAATGCCACCCCGTTGCTAATTCCATTATTCCAAGCATAACCTGTTGCACCACTTCCATTTAAAGTAACTGAAGATCCATTACACACTGTAACATCTGGACCCGCGCCAACAAGTGGCAAAGGATTTACTGTTACAATTGCTTGGTCCGTACTTACACAACCTGCAGCTGAAGTACCTGTTAATGTATATGTTAAAGTTGCTGCTGGCGTAAATGCAACATTATTTGTTACACCGTTATTCCAAACCAAAGTTGGCGCACCAGCTCCACTTAAAGTCACCGCAGTTCCTGCACATACTGTTTGATCTGGGCCAGCATTGATAATTGGAAGAGGGTTAACTGTAATGTTTACTTGATCAATATTTACACATCCATTTCCATCCGTTCCCGTAACAGTATATGTTGTTGTTCCAACTGCTTGTATAAATGGTGTTCCGTTTGTGACACCGTTATTCCATACATAACCAGTAGCTCCTGTTCCACTTAATGTAACATTGGTGTTCTCACAAACAGTTTGATCTGGTCCTGCACCAACAATAGGGAGAGGATTTACCGTTACGGTAATTTGATCCGAACCGGCACATCCACTTGCATCGGTTCCGTTAACTATATATGTGGTGGTAGATACGGGAGAAACATTAAAGTTATTTCCAACACCTAAACCGTTGTTCCATGTATATGAAACTCCACCTGAAGCGCTCAATATTGTTGATGCTCCATTGCAAATTGATACATCCGGACCGGCATTAATTGGTGCCGTATTTAAAACTGTTACAGTAACTTGGTCTGTATTTACACAACCATTAGCATCTGTACCTGTTACGGTATATGTTGTTGTTGCAGCTGGAACGAATGCTACGTTATTTGTTACACCATTATTCCAAACATACGAAACAGCGCCTGAACCAGCGAGGGTTACTGAGCCTCCAGTACAAATTGATTGATCTGGACCAGCATTAACAACTGGGAAAGGATTAACCGTAACAATTACCTGATCTGTACTTGCGCAAAGTGCGGCATTTGTTCCTGTAACTGTATAGGTTAATGAACCAACTGCTGGACTAAAAGCAACTCCATTCGTTACACCATTGTTCCATGTGTAAGATGACGCTCCAGAACCACTAAGTGTTACTGATGAACCTTGACAAACCGATTGATCTGGTCCTGCATTTACAATTGGTAAAGCATTCACCGTCACGTTCACAATATCTGTATTCGTACAACCTGTAGCAGTTGTAGTTCCAGTTACAGTATAATTTATAGATCCTACTGCTGGTGTAAATGAAACACCATTTGAAACACCATTGTTCCAAACATAAGTATTTGCTCCTGATCCACTAAGTGTTACAGAAGTACCTTGACAAACAGTTTGATCCGGACCTGCATTAACTATCGGTAAAGGATTAATAGTTATAATAAATGTCGCAGTTCCTTGGCAAGTCGGACCAGGTGTTGTATAAGTCACCGTATATGTTCCAGGTGTTGATGCAGCAAGATTGATTAAGCCAGTTCCCGCATTTAAAGATAAACCGGCAGTTGAACTAAAAGTTCCTCCACTAACTCCAGTAATATTTGGACTTGGATTGGCTGCACTTGCACAATACGTATTACTTGGATAAGTAAATGCCGCATTTTGTACACCTGTAAAAGTTCCGCTAACTACTTGTGGGCAACCATTGTTATCAGTAACAGTGAAAGACCAATTGTCTCCATTGATTAAACCAGTTAAACCGATAGTTCCACCGCTACCAGCAGTAGTATTGCTAAATGATGCCGTTGCTGGTAAAAGTCCACTGGCGGTATAATTTCCACCATTAAATTGAGGATTTCCTCCCGTAAGAGTTATTGTGGCGGTTCCAGCAACACAATTTTGTGCAATTACAGGAACGATAGGATTTAAATATTGAACAGTAACAGTTTGTGTGATGTCTAAGTCATAACAATCTTGTTGATAAGTTACATTACTCAAAGAACCAAAGGTCATAGGTACTATATAGAAAGTCTGATTTGTAAGAGCACCAAGTGAAGCAAGAAAAGCATCGGCTGAACCTCCATTATTGATTAGACTAAAATTTGTGATATTAATAAAACCTACATAACATGGGTCAAGTCCTGGATCGATACCAAAACCACCTGCTGATGGAGGACAGCTGTAAATTAAATAACCTAAACCAGGATCATTGCCTGGAGCAATTGGCGGAATAGCCCAATCATTATTAGAAGTAACTGTTATTCCATCTTGATCACATAATATGAAAGTTGTTAGTCCTACACCTGTTTGATTTGCATTTATTGTCCCTGCTTCATCAGCTGGAGTAAATGCTGGATATGTAAAATTTATTATTAATTCACAAGTTGGAACTGCTGAAAAATAGGCTCTAAAAAAACAAGGATTGCCATTGGCATCAGTTCCCGTTAATGTATAATTAGCTGGAGATGAAAAAGGAAAACTTTGAGCGATTGTTTGATTTCCTTGACAGTCTTCAATAATTAAATTTCCACTTCCTGGTGAAGAACTAAATTCTACAATACCTGTTGTTGTGTATTCCGTTCCACAGTTTGCCAAAACTGAATTCGCTGTAAAATTTGTTATAAAGCATGCTGGACATCCTGCTGATCCTGGAGGATTTACAGTGAAACATACTGTAGTGTCATAATTACATCCAAATTCATCTGTTGCTTGATAAGTATAACACGAAATTCCTGAGACAGTTGGTTGAACTGTAATTGTATTACCTGCAGTTGAGGTAATAGTGGGGTCAGCTTGCCAACCTTGTGAAGTTATCGCCGGAGTGTGAGTGTAAGTTGGAGGTACAATTGAAGGATCAAAAGCCATGTTCCAACCAAATATATAACCATCATCAGCTCCAAGATTATCTGTAATAATCAAAGTCCAAGCTCCATTTAAGGGACATCCAATGAGATTACTGAAAGATTGCACTGGCATATAAGTTCCAGCGGCAACTGAATTTCCAGCGGGAGTTCCTGAAGTAACAGTCGGTCCATTGACCAAAAGGGTAGTGGCAAAATTATCAAAACAATATGTAAAACCTGTACCTGGTCCACCTGTTGTATTATCAATTGGATTTCCTAAATATGTTCCCCCGCCACCAGGATATGCTTTTAATGTTGCTGTTTGACCATTTGGACATTCGATAACAATATTTAAATCTCCTAAATAAGAATGCTCCATATCTACACAAATACTTTGTAACTGTGAAGCAGAAGTTAGAGTTTGACCAAGACCAAAACAATCTACTTGAACTGCAGTTTCATAACTGGCACCAGAACCATCGGGTAAAAATGTAAGTCCTGCGACTGGAGGAGTACAATCTAAAACAATCTCAGTCGGAGTTACAAATCCAGATAAGGTGTTGGTTTCTCCTAAACATATTGCAGGAATTGTTGCTTGAGTTCCTGTAAATGTTGGGTCGTCTGCTACACGAATAAAAATCTGTAAATCATTACTATTTGGGCAGTTTTGAATGTCAAGAATGTTAAGATCTAAATCATAAATACCGGGAGAACCATAAGTATGATTCACATTTATTCCTGAACCATTTGGCGTACCATCTCCAAAATTCCAAGAAAATGTAGATGTACCATTACTTTGAGCATACGACGTATTGTTTTGAGGATAATTTCCAGACCCTACTAAATTTATACTTTGACCTTGGCACACATCAATGTATAAACCACCGCTAATACCAGGAGTACTACTGGCAAGAACTGAAACAATATCCTGACATGGGCTTGCACATGAAATTTGAGCTGTCCAACCTGGTCCAGTTCCACTAAAATCGGAAGTAAAAACAAAAGTAAGACAGCCATTGGGGTTATTGGAAGTTATAACTCCTGGTCCAATTGTTCCAGTATAAGTTCCTAATGTTGGTGCTGCTGTCGAATTACCATTATAAATGGTCAAAAAATCCCAACTGTTTTCAATGTTAAATGCGGTAAAATTAAAAACCAACTGTGAACCAGGCGATGATGTACAAAAAGTATAGGTAATATTTTGATTATTACTATAATTTCCACTTCCTCCTGGATCTAGAAAATTGCCGACACAGCCACTTCCTGAACCATTGGACATGGTAAAATTCTGTGAAAAAGATAATTGTGCTGCTAAAATTAATGCTAAGGTTATTATAAACTTATTCATAGGTTTAATTTTTAAAAGGCTTAATAATTAAATACGATCCAGAATTTCCGAGTTTGTAAACTGCATACTCATGGGTTTCAGGAAATGCATACAATAAAGGATTGAAATTTGAATTTTGATATTCTAGAATAAACTGATCTACAGAAATTTCGATTTTCACACCGTTTTCCTTTTTGATAATTGTGATAATAGTTTCTGCGGAACTGTATTTTTTATCGATTGTAGACTGTAATTCAATATTCGAAATATCGGCTTTAAAAGTTAAATAATTGTATAATCCGGGATTGCCTAATTTAATATTTGATAAATATTCATTTCCGAAAGCTTCAGAAATTTTAGAGTCCAAGTTTGTTTGCGCGTTAACACAAAATGATAATGCCACGAGGCAAATCGTCCAAAATATTTTCATAATGTTTTAATTTAATTGTTTTCTTCTACCTCAGTTGTTGGCAAAATTTCAATTGTTTCTTCCGGCTTTGTAGCAGAATGCTCCGGAGTTGATTTGTATGTTTTGGTGTTTTTTTTGCTTTTCAGCGGCCCTGTATTAACGACCATAACAGTGACAGGTTTAATTTCTAAATTTTCTTTATTTTTCTCTGTTTGACTGAAAGCCGCACCAAAAAAGTAAAGAGAGAGTGCAGTAAGTAATAGCTTCATTTTATTAATTTTAGTATGTTTCTACATTGATTTGTATTCAAATTTAACGAATTAATTTAACGAGGGTTGCCTTTAAAACACAAAACTTTCAAAATAAGTTGTAAAAAAATTATGAAACTGGAGAATAAACGTTAAAAATTAACGCCTTTTTTAAGGTAGCTTAAAGTGTCGTTGGCAAAATTAAGTGATTTATAATCAAAGTCATATATCCATTTTGCATCGGGTGGAAGGCTCATTAAAATTGATTCAGTTCGGCCTCCAGAAAATAATCCAAATTTTGTGCCTTTGTCGTGAACGAGATTAAATTCAACATATCGACCTCTTCTTAATAATTGCCAAGTTTTTTCATCTTCGGTAATTGGCAAACCTTTTCCAAAATCAACTTGTTTTTCGTAGATTTCGGGAAAACTTAACGCAAGTTCACAACAAAATTCGAAAAGTAATTCCTTGTCGAAATTTTCATGATCGAAAAAAATTCCTCCAACACCTCTCGTTTCATTTCTGTGAGGGATATAAAAATAATCGTCTGCTTGATTTTTAAATTTATGGTAAAAATCTAAGTTGTATTTATCGCAAATAGTTTTTAATGAATTATGGAATTCCTTAGCCCACAATGGCGTTATAATATGTGGTGTCAAATCGATTCCTCCGCCAAACCAAAAAGTATTATCTGACTCGAAATAACGAACATTCATGTGAATAATTGGTATGTGTGGACTTTTAGGGTGAATTACAATTGATATACCCGTTGCAAAAAAGTCGTCGCCTTCAAGCAACATTTGTTTTTTCATTAATTCTGTAACCTTACCATGAACTTTTGAAAAAGCAACACCACCTTTTTCAATAATATTTCCGTTTGTAAGAATATTTGTTCTACCGCCACCACCTTCTTCTCTAAGCCAATTATCACTGGCAAAAAGTGCTTTACCATCAATGCTCTCTAATCGCTCGCAGATTGTAGACTGAATGGACTTAAAAGTATCTGCAATGTTATTTTTTGTCTTCTTCAACCCTTGGAATTTCTACGTTGTAAATTTCAAATTCTTCCTGATAAAAAATGTAAGCACTTTTGTTCTCATATCCGCTACCTGGAGCTGTTTCTTTAATATTTATTCTACTCATTACCGAGAAGTTGCATTCTTTTTCCATTAGTATTGCAAATCCTGTGTATAGCATTACGTCATAGCCCAAGGCTGCCATTTTAGTGAAATCATAGTTGTATTTTCTTCTGAACCTTCGCAAGACAGATTTAGTTTTATCGTATGAATAATTAAAATCATAAGGTGAGGCGAAGTGCATTTTGTATTTATTTTTATACTGACCTTTTATATCATCAAAAACTAACCATTCTTTTGTAGTGAAAATAGTTATTCTACCGTTGGAAGATTTGTTTAGTGCATTCATAAATTTAAGAGAAGTAGCTTTATCAGTGCTTGGCATTACAACTACACTTTTTCCTGAAGATTTTGTAAATGTTGCGAAATTATCAATAGTTGCCTCAATAAGATTGGGTCTGGTGCCAATATAAGGAGCAGTTTTAAATCTTTCTCGGAATGCATCATACGCCAATAAATCTTCTGAGGTAGTTGGTTTTACTAAAATTATTGTTTGACCTTTAAAGTTTTGTAAAATATAATCGGCTTCTGTTTCCATTAAGCTCATATCACTTGGGATCATGGCTGTAACGTAAGGATTATTGAATAGTAGTTCCGACGGAATTGCAACTGGGCAAATCATTCTTTTTTGATTTAACTTACACCATTCAGCAACATAAGTAATGTGAGATTGATAAAGAGGTCCAATAATTATATCATAAGTTTGTGCTTCATCCGATGCGAGAATTGATTTTACTGTTGTAGAATCGTGTTTGGTATCGTGCAAAAATATTTCTGCTTTAAAACCATTTTTCACTAAAGAATCTAAGGCAAGTTGAGTTCCCATCCAAAATTCTAATGCATATTGCGTAATTGCGGCATTGTATCCCGGACCGCGATCTAAATTTAAAGGAAGCAAAACAGCTATGTTGTAAGATTCTTTTTTAGGGAAAAGTAAGGTAGAATCCAATTTTACGATAATACCTGATTCTATATTTCTTAAGTTTAATTCCGCTCTATTTTCAGCCTTAACAGGAATTTTTAAAACTTGACCCGGTTTTATATTTAAAGTGTTAAGGTTATTTAGAGCTTGAACATCTTCAACTTTGGCCATGTATCTTTTAGAAAGAGAATAAAGTGTTTCACCTTCCTGCACAACGTGTTCAATAATTGTATCTTTAGTTATTCTAACAACAGGTGTTTTTGTCGGATTTGGATCTTTTGAAAAAGTTCTGTCGTTTGTTATTACGGGAACTTCAGAACCTGATGGAATTTTTAATTTTTGTCCAACTCGAATTCCTGCTTCAACACCAGGATTTAAACTGATGATTTTTTCTACACTGGTGTTGTATTTCTTGGCTATACTATAAAGCGTTTCTGAATTTTCGACCGTGTGCTCACTTGTATTTAAGTTGGTATTGTTAATTGTACTGCTAGTCGTAACCTCACATTTTTTACATGGAATTAAAATTTTCTGACCTTCCTTAATTCCGGCTTCTGCACCAGGATTTGCTTCCAAAATATCATCGATATCAACATCGTATAATTTTTTGATTGAATAAAGGGTTGTACCTTTTTCTACTGTGTGAACGTAATATTTTTTCCCGCCAACATTTTCAACAACATCACTCTTAGTTTGTGAAAAGCTAATGGCTGTTAATAATAAAAAGAAGAGTGTAATAATATTTTTCATATTAATATTTCTTATTGTGTATGTTTATTTTAATTTCTACAATTTACAAAAAAATGAAAATCGTAGGCAAACCAGTTTTACAATTCGTATGCCGTTATTCCCATTCAATAGTTGCAGGCGGTTTAGAGCTAATATCATAAGTGACTCTATTTATTCCTTTAACCTGATTTATAATCTTATTAGAAACCTTCGCTAAAAATTCGTACGGTAAGTGGCACCAATCTGCTGTCATTCCGTCCGTACTGCTTACTGCTCTCAAAGCTACTGCATTTTCATACGTTCGTTCGTCTCCCATTACACCAACCGACTGAACTGGAAGAAAAATTGCCCCAGCTTGCCATACTTGATCGTAAAGATGATGTATTTTAAGTTCGGATATAAAAATATGATCTACTTCTTGTAAAATTCTAATGCGTTCAGCATTTACTTCTCCTAAAATCCTAATTCCTAAACCAGGTCCTGGAAATGGGTGTCTGCCCAAAATATTAGGAGAAATGTGCAATGATTTCCCAACCCTTCTCACTTCGTCTTTAAAAAGTAATTTTAATGGTTCTATCACTTTTAGTTTCATATATGCCGGCAAACCTCCAACGTTATGGTGAGATTTTATTGTTGCTGATGGTCCGCCTGTGGCTGAAACCGATTCAATAACATCAGGATAAATTGTGCCTTGACCCAACCATTTAGCATTTTCTATATTATTAGATGCTTCTTCAAAAACATCAATAAATACTTTGCCAATTGCTTTTCTTTTAAGTTCTGGATCTGTTAATCCTTCTAATTCTTTATAAAATAATTTAGATGCATCAATACCCTTCACATTTAAACCCATGTCTTTGTAAGATTCAAGTACAGACTCAAATTCATTTTTTCTAAGCAAACCGTTATCTACAAAAATACAATGCAAATTTTCACCAATAGCTTTGTGCAATAAAACAGCCGCGACGGATGAATCTACACCACCCGACAGACCGAGAATAACTTTATCGTTACCGAGAGTTTTCTTTAATTTATCTACCGTATCTTCTACAAAAGAATCTGGTGTCCAATCTTGAGCACAACCACAAATGCCAACCGTAAAATTTCTTAGTAAAGTGGTTCCTTCCAGTGAATGATAAACTTCTGGGTGAAATTGAATGCCAAAAGTTTGTTCGTTTTCTATTTGAAATCCTGCCACTTCTACATCATCTGTACTTGCAATGATTTTATAATTATTCGGAATTATTTTTATTGTATCTCCATGAGACATCCAAACTTGCGAGTTTTGAGAAAGACCTTTAGTTAAATCATTCGTTATGTCGACAAAAGAAAGATTTGCTCTACCATATTCACGCGTGTTTGACGCTTGAACTTCTCCTCCAAAATTATGCGCTAAATATTGCGCTCCAAAACAAACACCTAATAGCGGTAATTTACCTTTAAAATTTTCAAGATTGGGTTTAGGAGAATTTTCATCTCTAACTGAATGAGGGCTGCCAGATAAAATGACACCTTTTATATTAGCGGTAATTTCCGGACACTTATTCCAAGGATAAATTTCGCAGTAAATATTTAGCTCTCTTACACGTCTTGCAATTAATTGAGTGTATTGAGAGCCGAAATCCAAAATCAAAATCATTTCATGCATGGTGGCAAAGATACTATGAAATAATAGTTGAACAATTGCTTGGATGCAATTTATTATCGACAATTATATGGTATAAATATTATATTGACATTTTGTCAGTTAATGATGTATTGGAATAATTTGTGACAACGAACCTGCACATCGGTAAACAGATAGACCGAAATAGTAGCATTATAATCGTGAAGCTTTCTAAAAATACACTATTTTTGAGCTTCTAAATTCAAAATATCAATATGATTCAAGGTATATTAAAAAAGATTTTCGGTGACAAGTCTAACAAAGATCGCAAAGAATATCAACCAGTTATAGATAAAAGTAATGCAGCTTTTGCCGAAACACAAAATATTTCAGACGACGAATTAAGAGCTAAAACTTTAACTTTTAAAAGCAAAATTAAAGAAGGCACGAGCGAAATTGAATCTAAAATTGCCGACTTAAGAGAAAAAGCGAATAATCCTGAAACACCTGTTGCTGACAAAGATGAACTTTTTGAACAGATAGATAAACTAGATTTAGAGATCAATACCAAAATCGAAGAAATATTATTGGAGATATTGCCAGATGCTTTTGCAACAATTAAAGAAACTGCAAGAAGATGGGCAGAAAATAAGCAGTTGGTAGTTACCGCAACCGATATGGATAAAACATTGGCTGCTAAGAAAAATGGTATAGAAATTCAAGGAGATAAAGCAATTTGGCACAACAAGTGGAATGCAGCCGGCACCGAAGTTGAGTGGGGAATGGTTCACTACGATGTTCAGCTAATGGGTGGAGCCGTTTTACATAAAGGAAATATTGCTGAGATGCAGACGGGTGAAGGTAAAACTTTGGTTGCAACTTTACCGGTTTATTTAAATGCGCTTGCTGGTAAAGGTGTGCATCTTGTTACTGTAAATGATTACTTAGCAAAACGTGACTCTGAATGGATGGGACCAATTTATCAATTTCATGGTTTAAGCGTTGATTGTATTGATAAACACAAACCAAACTCTCCTGAAAGACGTGCTGCCTATTTAGCTGACGTTACATTTGGTACCAACAATGAGTTTGGTTTTGATTATTTGAGAGACAATATGTCTGGGAGTGTTGAAGATTTAGTTCAACGCAAACATCATTATGCTATTGTAGATGAGGTCGATTCTGTTTTGATTGATGATGCAAGAACACCATTGATAATTTCGGGTCCAACTCCAAGAGGAGATGAGCACGAATTTCATCAGTTAAAACCGAGAGTTGAAAAAATTGTTGCTGCCCAAAGACAATATATTAATCAAGTATTGGCAGAAGCAAAAAAGAAATTAGCAATTATAAATGAACCTACTGAAGATAAAAAAACCGACAAAGAAAACCTTGAGGAAGGCGGAATTTCGTTGTTAAGGTCTTTTAGAGGTTTACCAAAAAATAAAGCATTAATTAAATATCTTTCTGAACCCGGAATAAAAGCGCACTTGCAGAAAACTGAAAATTTCTACATGCAAGAGCAAGGGAAACAGATGAAAAAAATTGATAAGGAATTATATTTCGTGATCGATGAAAAAAATAATACGATAGATTTAACAGAAAAAGGAATTGATTTAATTTCAGGAAATGAAGATCCAAATTTTTATATTCTTCCTGACATCGGCACAGAGATAGCCAAAATAGATAAAGAAAATTTTTCTGAAGAAGAATACACCCGAACAAAAGATGAAATTATTCGTGATTACAGTATAAAATCTGAAAGAATTCATTCAATAAATCAACTTTTAAAAGCATATACTCTTTTTGAAAAAGAAGTTGAATATGTTATAATGGAAGGTAAAATTAAAATTGTGGATGAGCAAACAGGTCGTATCATGGAGGGTCGTAGATATTCTGATGGTTTGCACCAAGCAATTGAGGCCAAAGAAAATGTTCAGGTTGAAGCCGCAACACAAACTTATGCAACAATTACGCTTCAAAATTATTTTAGAATGTACCACAAACTTTCGGGCATGACGGGTACTGCTGAAACTGAAGCAAAAGAATTTTGGGATATTTATAAACTCGAAGTTATTGTAATACCTACAAACAGATCAATTACGCGAAAAGACAGCAATGACATGGTTTACAAAACCGGTCGAGAAAAATATGCAGCGGTTATTGAAGAAGTTGAAACATTAGTGGCTCAAGGTAGACCAGTATTAGTTGGTACCACCACTGTTGAGATTTCTGAATTGTTGAGTAGAATGCTTAAAATGAAAAACATTAAGCACGAAGTTTTGAATGCGAAATACCACCAACGTGAAGCGGAAATAGTAGCAGATGCTGGTAAAACTGGTGCAGTAACCATTGCAACCAATATGGCTGGTCGTGGAACGGATATTAAGTTAGGCGCAGGTGTAAAAGAAGCAGGTGGATTGGCAATTGTTGGTACTGAAAGACATGATTCTCGAAGAGTAGATAGACAGTTGAGAGGTCGTTCTGGTCGTCAGGGAGATCCTGGTTCATCTCAGTTTTTCGTTTCATTGGAAGATGATTTGATGCGTAAATTTGGATCTGACAGAATTGCAAAATTGATGGACAGAATGGGCTTGAAAGAAGGTGAAGTTATTACCCATGGTATGATTTCTAAATCTATTGAGCGTGCTCAGAAAAAAGTGGAAGAAAACAATTTTGGAAGTCGTAAAAGATTATTGGAATACGATGATGTTATGAATGCTCAACGTAAAGCAATTTACAAAAAACGAAAAAATGCTTTATTTGGTGATCGTTTGGATTCTGACGTAGACAATATGTTTTATGAAATGTGTTCAAATATTGTAAATTCATACAATGGCTCTGAGGCGTATGATGATTTCCGTGAAGAATTATTAAGAGTTTTAGGTGTAGAAGCTCCGGTTTCAAAAGACGATTTCGCTAAAGCAGATAAAACGACTTTGACTGAAAAAATTTACGATGACATTCGTGGACAGTACGACAGAAAAAACGAGAGATTGGTTACTTCAACCTATCCACAAATTAAACATGTTTTTGAAACTCAAAGCAAGCAGTACAAGAATATTTTAATTAATCTTACGGATGGCAGAAGAACAGTTCCTTTAACTGTTAATTTGGAAGAGGCAGTAAAATCTGGGGGTAAAGAAATATCGAAATCATACGAAAGAAATATTGTTTTGGGAAGTATAGATAATGAGTGGAAAGAGCATTTAAGAGAAATGGATGATTTACGAAACTCTGTTCATACGGCACAATACGAGCAAAAAGATCCATTGTTAATTTACAAATTAGAATCTTTTGAGTTATTTAAATCAATGTTGCAAAGATTAAATTTAGAAACAACAGAATTTTTGTTAAAACTAGATTTACCAAAAGAAGAAGTTGTACAGAGTACGAATAAGTCTATTGAAAGTAATGATCATTACGGGAAATCGCAGACAAATGCGCAAAACACTTCATCAAGTGGTGCTCCAAGTTTCGAAGGAAGTCAAGGTTACGGTGAAGCGATGCAAAACTCAAATCAAAGAGCAGAAAAACAACAACCATTGGTTGCAGAACCTAAAGTTGGAAGAAATGATGCTTGTCCATGTGGCAGTGGGAAGAAATTTAAGCAGTGTCACGGTAAGCAATAATTTTTGCTAAAGAAAATACTTTAAAATGAAACGGCGAACTTAGGTTTGCCGTTTTTTTTGTGACTAGGTTCTATCGCTTATTTTTAAGGATAGTTTTAAAATCCACATTGTTATTTTTTGAAAGTATTTAATTCCATCCCTATCGGTATTAACTATAATATACTTACAGCCTCAATTTCCTTTATTAAACTCAAAAGCATTATCTTTTTTAACGCTTATAATTTTATCTACAATGTATTGTCCAGAGGTATTGTCGTAGCCGCGACCGCGCCATGGAAGCGTTTTTAGATAGAAATTATAATGGACTTCTAATTTTTTACCTTGTAAACTCATTAACTTTTTTGCAACTGCTTCATCAGTTACTGAAAATTTAAAAACTTCTGAGCTGGTAAATTGAATGGTAGGCAATTGAATTTCTCCTTCGTAATTTTTAAATACTCCACCGGTTTCAGAAAATTTATATAAAAGTCCAACTCTACTGCCTTCAGAATAAACATAATAATGGCGCACATAAAAAACAACACCAAGCACCAAAACGGCGCTAAAACCAATTATCCATAAATATTTTCTGATTTTTTTCCTTTTTTCTACTTCCATTTTTCAGACTGTTATTGAGTTATTTTTTCGTATTAACAATACAACAAAGCATTTTAATAATAGTTCAAAAAATAACGTTCATTAAATTGATTATTTTATAATTACTTTATTTAAATTAAAATTAATTTTATATCTTTGTATTGTCATTTATAAATAAACCAAATAAAATGTATAGATTATTAGCCAATGGACATGCGTGTCCTGCCTGCGACAAACCAGTTTACGGAAAATTACCAACCAAAAGATATTGTAATAAATATTGCAGATTTAAACTTAATAAGTCTAAGCAAAAGCAATTAAAGCAAAGTTGTCAAGACTTGGATATTTTCGAAAAGAAAAATTTTGAGATTATGTCTTGTCTTATCGGAACTAAAAAAACCTCCGTTCGAGCTCATTTAGATTTGTTGAGGTCAAAAGGGTTTAGAACTAGTAAATATTGTTCTGTTGGATTTCATAACGGAATTCGGGTTTACATCATAGCACAATATGCTTTTTACGTAAAACACTCTGAAGTTTACATTTTTCTACGAGGTGAATCAGATGTGTTTTTAAAAGGAGTTGAGGAACGTTATTTGTTAGATTTTCCGAACGCAGAATCAGAGATGGTCGATGACGATAAATGGAGCATGAGCTTACTTGGAATCAAGTTAAGTAAATTTTTAAAAGTTCATGGTGTGAATAGTCGAGAGATGAATGCTGTTTTGAGTAAGTTGGCGAATTGGGCGCTTAGGTTTTTTGGAATTTGGAGAATTTAAAGTGTGATTTTGGCACGGTGCCAATAGTATTTAAATATTTTGTTTTCAATAGTTTAAAATAAATTTCTCAAATTTTCTACTTAATTTCCAAAACAAAATAACTCTAAATCTCTTATAGAAAACAAAAAATAAAATAAAAGATTTTGTAATTGAACTTTTGACGAAAATTAATAGCTAAAAACATCATTTAGAATCAAATTTTAGCAAAATATTTAAAGCAAAACTTTTAAAAAATTAGTTTCAATGAGCTAAATAGAGATTTGCACGCCTAAAGTTTTCTATGATCCATAATTTTTCACAGAAATTTTTCACAATCCGTCATTTATAATTATTAGTAAACATTCTATTTTGAAATCAACAATCCTAAAGATTTTTGGTAGTCGAATCTATTTCGGAATTATTTTGCTTATCAGGTTTGACCTCAGAATCTGCAACTTTTTTTTCTGTCTGCTCTGGTTTTAATAGAGATTCTTTGAGCAAACCATCGTCTTCTATTTCTATCGATTCAACTTCTGGAGAATTAGCCTCTGGGAAACTTGTTGGTTTTGCGGGCTTGTATTGTACGGCATTGTCCAAATCATCTTTAAACTGATCTAATGGTTTTTTTAAATCATCTGCTGTATCTTGTATGAGTGATTTTAAATTGAGGTCTTTTTTAAAATCTCCTGTAGATTTTTTTATCTCGTCTTGCACCTGAGCAGTTGCATCTTTAATTTGTCGCATTGTTCTTCCCATGGTTCTTGCAATTCCGGGTATGCTTTTGGAACCGAAAAATATAAGAATGAATACCAAAATCAAAACGATTTCAGAACCTGCTACATCGTTTAGAAACAATAAATGTGCTGTCATACTGCTACAAATTTACGGAATATTAAGCGGAGAACAATTGAAATCAAAATCAACTTATTTTTTTATTTAATTACTTTATTGTGCCTGCATTTTTTTTACTGTTTTCAATACAAGTTTTCTCGGTAAAAGTGGCACAATCCAGTTTAAGCCAAAATTTAATTTCCAATCATCAAAGATTATTAATTTGCCTTTTTCCATTCCTTTGTAGGCACTCGCCGCTACTTTTACAGGACTTTTTGCATTTTTAAACATGTTGCTGTCGCCCATTTTTGCCGTTTCCGCAAATTTAGTTGCCACAGGTCCGGGACACAGAGCCGAAACGGTAATGTTTAAATGTTTGTTTTCTTCGGCTATAGCTTGACTAAAGGAAACTACGAATGCTTTAGTAGCAAAATAAGTTGCTTGTAAAGGACCGGGAATAAAACCTGCAGTGCTTGCAACATTTAAAATTTTACCACCACCAATTTCTTTCATGTGATTTATGAAAAAATGACATAATTTCACCAAAGCTTTTATGTTAAGGTCAATCATATCAAGATCTTCTTTTAAATTTCTATCGCTGAAAACTCCAAAACCGCCGAAACCAGCATTATTAAAAAGATAATCAACTTGAATTTTATTTTCAGTAACAAATTCTTGAATTTTTGAAACTGCATCTTCCTGAATAAGATCTAAACACAATACTTTTGCTTCAACTTTAAATTTTGATTTTAATTCTTCTGCTAATTCATTAAGATCATTTTCAGAACGGGCAATGAGAATAATATTTTTACCTTTCGAAGCATGAATTTTAGCAAGTTCTTTGCCAATTCCGCTAGATGCACCGGTTATTATTCCGTATTTTATCATTTATCTTCTGGTTTGTTTTTAGATTTTCTGTTTTCTAAATATTCTTTATCGAAATGTACATCCATTTGAGGGAAAGGGAAATTTAAACCATTATCACCAAATTCATTGTAAACTCGTTCATTCATTGCAAAAAATACCTCCCAATAATCTTCAACTGAAGTCCAAGCTCTTACTGTAATTGAAACGGATGAATTCGCCAACTCTCCCAGTCCAATAAATGGTGCAGGATCTTTTAAAATTTTTGGATCTTCTTCAATAAATTTTGTAAGAACTTCTCGCGCTTTTTTCATATCATCACCATAGGCAATTCCTATTTTCCAATCTACACGGCGTGTTTGAGCTTTTGTGAAATTTATAATATTGCCATTGGCCACAGGACCATTTGGTAAAATAATAATTTTGTTATCTGGAGTGGTAAGATAAGTATTAAATATTTGAATTTCTGATACTGTACCTTGTACACTTTGAGAATCAATAAAATCTCCGACTTTAAAAGGCTTAAAAAACAAAATCATTACTCCTCCTGCAAAATTTGAAAGCGTACCAGAAAATGCCAGTCCGATTGCCAAACCTGCTGCTCCGAGAATTGCAACAAACGAGGTCATTTGAACTCCCACTTGTGTTATGGCTGTAATAATTACCAGTATTTTTAAAATAATATTGATCATGCTGCCCATGAAACTGATTAGTCCAGCATCAAGATTGGCTTTGTTCATTAGTCGTTTAACTGTTTTAACCAAAAATTTAGATAACCAGAAACCAACGATAAAGATTGTAATTGCCATAAGAAGTTTAATTCCCACACCAACGATAAGGGCGAAAATAGCTCCTTTTTGCATGCCGAATAATTCGTCGAAATAATGTAACATTAATTGAGTATTTTTGAAATAAATTTTCGACAAAGCTAAGTAATTCAAGTTGTTTAGCCTTTTTATTTAAGTACTTTTCTCAATGTTTTTTATTCTCAGCAAAGTTTTATACATTTTTACGCAGCCTGCAACATGGTTTATTATAGCCATAGCGGGGAGTTATTTTTTACGAAATCTTAAATGGAAAAGAATTTGTAAAATTTCTGCAATCTCCATATTTCTATTTTTCACCAATAGTTTTATCTTTTTGAGTGTTTGTAGAAAATGGGAAATTCATGGAAAATCTGTTATAAAAGTTGGACAGTACGATGTCGGAATTGTTTTGGGCGGCATGTTTGAATATAACAATGACTTAAATATGCTAAGTATAAGAAGAGGTGGAGACAGAATTTGGCAAGCAGTTAATTTATACAAATCTGGAAAAATAAAAAAAATATTAATTTCTGGTGACAATGGTTATGTTGGTGATAGAGGATTACATGAGGCAGTGCAGTTGAAAGAAATTTTAGTGAAATGGGGAATTGACAAGGAAGATGTTTTAACAGAAACAAAATCAATAAATACCCATGAAAATGCCCTATTTACCAAAAACGTTTTAAAAAAATATCCAGAAATAAAAAACAAATTACTAATAACATCTGCTACCCACATGCGCCGTTCTTTGGCTTGTTTTGATAAAGTAGGTTTGAAATGTGACGCTTTTACAACAGACCATTACACTTCAGAAAAACAATTTTATTATTGGGAGCAATTTATAATTCCAGATTTCGCAAGATTTCAAGATTGGGGAGTTATAACAAAAGAATGGGTTGGGTATATTGTGTATGACGTTGTTGGATATATTTGATTTATAGTTGACTTTTGACCGTTGACCGTTGGCCATTGACTGTTGACCATTGACTGTTGACCATTGACCATTGACTGTATCATTCGTAAAAAAATTCTAAGAACCCAAGAAAACCCAAACCGCCAGCACTATTAACAATTAACACTTAAACCATTAACAATTAATAAGTCACATTCCCGGCATACCGCCTTTCATACCTTTCAATTGTTTCATCATACCCATCATATTTTTAGGATTGCTCATCATTTTCATCATTTTTTTAGTGTCTTCAAATTGTTTCATTAATTTGTTCACTTCTTGAATGTTGGTTCCGCTTCCTTTGGCTATTCTTTGTTTTCTTTGACTGTTAATAAGTGTGGGTTTGGCTTTTTCTGCTGGTGTCATTGAATAGATAATTGCCTCGATGTGTTTAAAAGCATCGTCTTCAATATCAACATCTTTTAGAGCTTTGCCCATTCCTGGTATCATTCCCATTAAATCTTTTACATTACCCATTTTTTTAATTTGGTGTAATTGACTTAAAAAATCATTAAAATCAAACTGGTCTTTGTGAATTCTCTTTTGTAATTTTCTGGCTTCTGCTTCGTCAAACTGCTCTTGCGCTCTTTCTACCAAAGAAACCACGTCACCCATACCTAAAATACGGTCGGCCATTCTTTGAGGATAGAACACGTCAATTGCATCCATTTTTTCACCCGTTCCAACAAATTTTATTGGTTTGTCAACAATTGCTTTAATGGATAATGCAGCACCACCACGTGTGTCACCATCTAGTTTAGTAAGAATTACACCATCAAAATTTATTATTTCGTTGAAAGCTTTTGCAGTATTTACGGCATCTTGCCCAGTCATTGCATCAACTACAAATAAAGTTTCTGTTGGTTGAATGGCATCTTTAACGTCGGAAATTTCCTTCATCATTTGCTCATCAATTGCTAAACGGCCGGCGGTATCTACAATTACTACATTAAAACCTTTTGCTTTTGCATGTGCAATAGCTGCTTTTGCAATATTTACCGGATTTTTTTCTTCTTTGTTTGAGAAAACTTCGATGCCAATTTGCTCACCCAACACGTGCAATTGATCAATAGCAGCAGGTCTATAAACATCACAAGCAACTAATAGTGGGTTTTTACCTTTTTTGGTTTTAAGATAATTTGCAAGCTTACCCGAAAAAGTGGTTTTACCAGAACCTTGCAAACCAGACATTAAAATTATACCAGGATTGCCTTTTATATTAATTTCGGTTTCGTTACCGCCCATTAATTCTACCAATTCTTCATGGCAAATTTTGGTCATTAACTGTCCGGGAGATACTGAAGTTAATACATCTCTACCAATTGCTTTTTCTTTAACGATTGTCGTAAAATCTTTGGCAGTTTTAAAGTTAACATCGGCATCTAGCAAAGCGCGGCGAACTTCTTTTAAAGTTTCGGCAACGTTTATTTCAGATATTTGTCCTTGGCCTTTAAGGACTTTAAATGCTCTTTCGAATTTTTCTGTAAGATTTTCAAACATTATTATTGAGTTTTTGCGGAAACAAATTTAAGAATATAAAGAGATTTATACAAGAATTAACCTCGATCTGGTAACTAGAAAGATTGATTTTAGTTTTTTTTAAAGTTTTGAGAATGATTTATTAGATTTTCAGGTACTATTTGTTCCGCAATTTCAGTGGATCTGTTATTAAAATTTAAAAATGTATTTTTGAAAAAATATTTAAAATGAAAATTATATTAATAGCACTTTTGTTTTCTGTTGGCACAACCTTTACTATCGATTTTTCGACAATGCCAGAAAAATCTGTTTATGTGCGGGTAAATGACGCTGATGATTTAATTGCACTTCCAGCTGAAAAATGTCTGTTTACTGCGGGTAATGGCGTTTCTGGTTACAACTCAAAATTGAGAATTAAAGGTGCAGAAACAGTTACTAAATTTAAAAAGGGTACTAATTTATCTTTTTACGTTAGAAAATGGTCTAGAGCTGGTTTTTCTTTTTCGTGTGTGAAAATGAATGTAGATGAAGATAAAAAAGTTGCTGAATCTCATGAAGGGATATCAAGTGACAAAAATATAACTGTTGAGTCCATTCCGTTTGTTGCGCGAGAAGTTGATAAAGCTAAAGGAATTTTTACGGTCGTTTTAAACAAAGCTCCAGAAGTTGGAGTATGGTGTATGAGTTTTTATAACGAACAAGGAGGTAAATTTCCTATGGGTGGGGGATACGGAAATCAGGCTTTTTGTTTTGAGATAGTTGAATAAATTTTGAGCAAAATATCGCTAGAGATATACTAGGACAGGATTTTTAATTAATTATATTTTGAATTAATTATTAAAGAAATTAAGCTCGCCTCGTTTCATTTGATGATAGGCTCTTGTGAGGTAGGCAAGTTGAGCACGCATACTATCAAACGCCTGCTCGGTTTCATCACTTATTTCTTTTTTCTGAAGTTTGAGTAGCAATTTCATGTACATTGCTTGCAACATAACTTCAATATTGTTTTTGTCTTTTAGGTTTGATTTGCTTTTAAATTCTTCTAACAACGGTTGCGCAGTATCTGTTAAAGCTTGGTATTTTTCATCGTTTGCTTGTGTGAGAAGCATATTGTGAAGGTAGGCAAGTTCTAAAAGAATTTCATTAAGTTCTACAAGATGTCCGGTTTTTTGCTTGCGCTGCGATTGCATATCTGAAATTAGCCCCGAATACCAAGATTTGTATTGATTGATGAATGACTGATCGGGCAGGGTAGGCGCAACGTAGTTTTCAATTATTTTATCAAGATCAAAATTATAGGCACGAATTACATCTTCTATCTGGTACATGTAAATAATGTACTCTGCAATGTTTTCTTGTTGTTTTTGCTTGGATATTAGCATTTATATTAAATTATTTTAATTCGGCTTTAATGCGTGCTTCTTCGTCGTTTAGAAAATTTGTAAATTCTTCTGTGACATCGAAAGCAGAATTTATATAAGAAAATTGACCGCCTTTGCCATAAACCAATAACATATCGATGCCATGTTTTTCGCAATATAGTTTAGCTGCAGCATCTATTTTGTTTCCTATTTCATCTAGTTTTGTTGCGGTTTCTACTTGTAATTTTTGACCTTCGTTTTGCTGAAACTGCTCCATGTCCATTTGCATTTTTTGAAGCTTTTGCTGGTATTTTTGATCGTCCATTTGGCTTAACTGCCCAGCTTGCATGCGTGATTGATAGTTAGCGTAGCTAGATTGCAACTCTTTATCTTTAGCAACCAATTGATTTTGAAGGCTCATTTGTTTTTTTGCAATGAGTGAATCTTGCTCTACATAATAAGTATATTGCGTTTTGAGGGTATCTTGCACATAAAACGCTATTTTTAAATTTCCCGCCGGACGACTTTCCAATTTATCTGGAGTTGTTGACTTGGTTTCTTTTTTAGTATTGTTTCCGCCACATGCTGTGAATAGTGCAATGAGTGCAATTATAAATAAATTTCTATAAGTTTTAATAGCTGTTTTCATATCAGTTTTCAATTTTTAAATTTTTATTATTGAATGCATTTTCCCAATCGGTGCGCATGCTTACAAATCTTTGAAGCGCATTACCCAGTAATTCTTTAGTGATCATGTTGCGAACTTCTTCAAGCCCCATTACATCTTTCTCACCAATTTTGTAAGACTGCTCATATTGTCCAAGTTCAATTTTTACAATGTATTTGGAATTGTAATTGAAAATTTGGATTTTGAACCTCGGATGAGGTATGTCTTCTACTAAGCGCAATTTTTTGAAATTATTTGTTTTTGCAAAAATAGGATAAATGATTTATTACTACCAATTTTCTTGCAAGAGAATGTTTTAATTAACGAAAAACTTTATTGAGATAACCAGATTTTAAAGTAACGATGAATGTTTTGCACCCTGATGGAGCTGAATAGCTTGGGAGACTGGAAGGTTAGTTTTGGTTGCACGGCTTGGCTTGTAATGAAATGGAAAGACCAAGGCCTGCTTGCCAATACTTAACTTATAGTTTGCCAACTAGCAAGTGCAAGCAGAAATTGGTGCCCTAAAGAAAAATATTTTTATTGCAAAAAAGTTTAGTTTTTTAATCTTTATTAATGCCTAAGATTTCGCAACGGAGCATGTTTAGCGCACTAGCCACTGCCATCTGGATGTTTCGACCGCGGTGATCTCCGAATTGGTGGTGTTTTGAAAATGTGCGATTTGGCCCTGCAATGGCTATCCAAATTGAGCCAACCGGATTATATTCAGTACCACCTGTGGGACCAGCAACGCCACTGATTGCAACACAATAATCTGTATTTAATTTTTGGCGACCACCTTCTGCCATTTGAATTACAGTAGATTGGCTAACTGCACCTTTATCAATTATTGTTTGTGAATTAACGCCTACAAGTTGGCTTTTGAGCTCATTGGAATAGGCCACTATGCCACCCATAAAATATTGACTTGCGCCACTAACGGCTGTAATATCTGCTGACAATTGGCCAGCGGTACAACTTTCTACAACGGATAGAGTTTTGCTTTGTGTTGTAAACAATTTCATTACTACTCCAGCAAGAGTTTCGTCTTCTTCGCCAAAAATTGCCCGAGGTATTTGCTCATATAATTGATTGATATAGGTTTCAATTTCTTGTTTTTTATTTTGTCCTTCAGGTGCAGTTATTCTCAATTTAACAACACCAGGGGAGGGTAAATAAGCGAGTGAAAATCCTTTGGAACGCAAATCGGTTTCCCAATCTTTAAGTTTTTCAGCTAAAAAAGATTCGCCTATACCTTGAGTGAGGACAGTTCGGAAATAGGTTTCGGTTTTTGAGCCTAAGTGTTTTTGCAGTTTCGGAAATGCTTCTTCGAGCATGATGCTTTGCATTTCGTATGGAACGCCTGGCAATGAAATAACTATACTTTTGTTTTGAGCAAACCACATTCCGGGCGCAGTTCCTTGTCTGTTAAACAACACTTCGGAATTTGCAGGAACTGTGGCTTGAAGTGTATTAACTTCTAACATTGGTCGGTTCCGTTTGGCAAAAAATTGGGTGACGTGTGCTAATACGGTTTCGTTGAGGATGAGTGTGGTATTGAAAAATTTGCAGAGTGTATGTTTGGTAATATCGTCTTTTGTGGGTCCTAAACCGCCAGTTATTATAACCAATTGATTTTCGCGAACGCTTTCAGTAAGTGCGTTGAGAATTTCAGTTTCTGAATCGGCAATTGTGAGCGTTTTGATTATTTGAATTCCGCGAATGCTAAGTTGTTGCCCGAGCCATGCGGCATTTGTGTTTATTGTTTGACCGATAAGAAGTTCGTCGCCAATGGATATTATTATTGCTTTCATTTATTTATTGTTGTGGGGTTAAAGATAGTTTTTTTTGGACTTGGGATTTCAGGATTTCAGGATTTCAGGATTTCAGGATTTTGGGACTGACGGACTGGGTGAACAGTTAAGAGTGAAAGGTGAAGAACCATTTGTCAACAGTCAAACGTCAAAGGTCAACAGTCAAAGGTCAACAGTCAAAGGTCAACAGTCAACGGTCAACAGCCAACGGTCAACAGTCAAAGGTCAACGGTCAAAGGTCAACAGTCAAAGGCCAACAGTCAACGGTCAAAGGTCAAAGGTCAACAGTCAAAGGTCAAAGGTCAACAGTCAACGGTCAACAGCCAACGGTCAACAGTCAAAAGTCAACAGTCAAAGGCCAACAGTCAAAAGTCAAAAGTTCGGCTTAAATGTATATCTTTGCGGGCAATAAAATTAAAAAATGGGTACAATAGCACAATTTTACGAAACAGGAAATCAATCAGGTCTGAAAGGACATTTTATGAATTTGGTTATGCTGATGCGTGTTGATGGAAAAATAGACGAAAACGAAAAATCTCTTTTAAAAACAATGGCTCAAAGGCTTTCATTGACGGATGAGCAAGTTAAAGAGATACAAAGAGATACAACACAATATCCGATGCAACCTCCAGCTTCAAGAGAGGAACGTTACGAAAGACTTTTGCAGTTTGCTGAAATGGTAAATGCCGATGGAAATATTGATTGTTCTGAATTGAAATTAATGCATAAATATGCAGTTGCACTAGGATTTACATCTGCTAGAATCGACGAAATTTGTACTGAGATTATTGGTCGAATTGAAAAAGGAGAAAAAGCTGAAGTTATTTTGGATGATTTGATGGCGAAGTAGATTTTTGGGATTTTAGGATTTTGGGATTTTGAGACTTTTGGACGGAAGTCGAAGCATAAGGTTACTTTGGACAGTTAGACTTTAGGATTTTGGGATTTTGGGATTTTGGGATTTTGAGACTTTTGGACTGAAGTCGAAGCATAAGGTTACTTTGGACAGTTAGACTTTTAGATTTTAGGATTTTGGGATTGATTGACCGGGGGCGTTTCCGAAAGCTTTCGGAAGAGTCGAAGCTTGAGATTGCTTGAGACTGGATTTCAAATTTTAAAATTCTTTTGTCTTTTCTTCAATAATGACGATTTCTTCTTTTTCTACCATTACTTCTTCGGGGGAATTTGGTTTTAAATAGTAACGCCATTGAAAATTTTCTAAAAACTGATCTTTCTTTGCAATTTTATCTATCGGATAAAAGATTCCATCTGGTTGATCTAAATAAGTAATGCCTATAACTTCGCCGCTGTCTAAATAAACACGAATGTTACTTGCAATCAATTTATTCATTCCTTTTCTTGAAATATTTGTTGTAGAATCTGTTTTTTGAGTTTCTTCAGGATAATAAAGTGTTATTGCATTTCCGTTAACTTCTGTACTACTCAACTCATCTTCCTTGAAAAAAGCAAACATTTCATTGCCCGCTATTTGATTGTAATATTTTCCCGAATCTACTTCTGACACTGCCATCGCATTGTTTTCTATCCATACTTTTTGAATGCTAGAATCGTTCATGTAAACCCGCATATTCTCACCACTCAATTCTGAATTTTTTGCCCAAATTATTGGATTTCCACTCATTAAAACAAGATCAAGCGTGTCTGAAAATATTATTGTATCACACCTACCTTGAATTTTGTTAGTGAAATATTGTACATTATTATAAGCTTCAAGTTGTTCAATTCCATTGCTATCTGGTCTTTGAAACAGAGTGTCGGCATGAAGGTAAAGTGTGTCTTTGTCCATTTTTTTTATGGCAAGGGCTTCATCGGTAATGTAGTTAAGTTTTTCTTTGTCAGAATTGTAAGCGTAATTTCCTCGTAACTCAAGATGGCTTGACGTGTCAATTATAACCACATGACCTATTCCAATTGATAAACTATCTTTCGGTCGATAGTAAAGTGTATCTCCAAATATTTGCTTGCTATCTTTAAAAATTTGCGCATCGTTTATTAATTTACCTTCCTCCGTTTGCGTATCATACCAACCCGATTTGCATTTTAGTTTTGCTCCACTCGCCAAAATATCGGTTTCACCAAAAAAATTGACCTTGTGCTGAAAATAGGAATATTGTAAGGTGTCTGTCGTCATATAAATTTCTGGACTTTTGTAAACTACATCGCCTTTAAAGAAGAAATTTTTAGAATTTGGATAGAAATAACCAATTTTACTGGTGAGAACTTCTGCGCTGGTTATACTTTCAACTTTACCTTTGTTTCGATAAACTGCTTGTCCTTTAGCTGCGTCATAATCTAAAGAATCTGTTGTGAGTTTATAAGCATTGTCGCGCACGCGAACGTGTCCCCAAAGTTTGGCCTGCTTGGTTTTACCGTTGTAGTAGAGGGAATCACAATATAAATTTAAAGTATCTCTCTTGTTTATTTGAACCCTGCCATAAGCTCTAACTTCCTGACTTTTATCATAATAATGAGCCGAGTCACAATACATTGTATTTCCTTGATAATTGAAAGAAACATTACCAACTAAGCGGTGAGCTCCAGTTTTAGCATTATAGCCTAGCAAGTCGGAACCAGGTAAAAGTTCTAAAATACCTGTATTTTGTGCCAAGGAAATTTGAGGCAACAATACTGCACTAAAAAATAATGTAATAGCTAAAACGGACCTTAAATAAAGCCGATTTTTTAAATTATTTATTGTACAACGTTTGTTTTCTATCTGGACCAACGGAAATAGTTTTTATGGGAACTTCCAATTTCTGTTCCAGATATGTAACGTAAGATTTTAACTTTTCTGGTGCATCCTCGTATTTTTCTAATTTTGTGAGATCAGATTTCCAAGCAGGAATTTCTTCGTACACTGGTTTTATGTCTAATCCAATGATATCATAAGGAAGATAATCAATTTTTTCACCATCTATAATGTAGTGAGTACATGCGTAAATTTTATCAAAACTATCTAACACATCTGCCTTCATCATACTCAATTCAGACACTCCATTAATCATAATGGCATATTTCAATGCTGGAATATCTATCCAGCCGCATCTTCTTGGTCTGCCTGTAGTTGCACCAAATTCAAATCCTGCTTTGCGGATAGCTTCACCTACTTCATCATCAAGTTCTGTGGGGAACGGTCCGCTTCCAACACGGGTACAATATGCTTTAAAAATTCCTATTACATTACCAATTTTGGTTGGTGGCACACCTAATCCAGTGCAAGTTCCTGCAGTGATCGTGTTAGATGAAGTAACAAAAGGATAAGTTCCAAAATCAATATCAAGTAATGTTCCTTGAGCACCTTCTGCTAATATTTTTTTATCTGCTTTAAGTGCATCGTTAATATAATGTTCACTGTCAACACAAGTGAGGTTTTTAATGATATCAATTCCCTCAAACCAAGCTCCTTCAAATTCTTTAAGATCGTATTCAAAACCCTCGTAATGTTTTAAAATTCCAATATGTTTTTCAACAAGGTTATCATATCTTGTTTGGAAATCTTTATGGAAAATATCTCCAACTCTCAAACCATTTCTACCGGTTTTATCCATGTATGTTGGACCAATTCCTTTTAGCGTGCTACCAATTTTAGAACTCCCCTTAGATAATTCAGATGCCTGATCCAATAATTTATGAGTAGGTAAAATTAGATGTGCTTTTTTAGAAATGAGCAATCTTTTCTTGAAATCGATATTGAAGGGACTTAATTTCTCAAGTTCTTTTTGAAAAATAATAGGATCTATAACAACGCCGTTGCCAATAAGATTTATAACATTTTCTCTAAAAATTCCAGATGGAATTGTATGTAGAACGTGTTTAATGCCTTCAAATTCCAATGTGTGTCCAGCATTTGGTCCACCTTGAAATCTTGCAATAATATCGTATTTTGGCGTAAGAACATCTACCACCTTACCTTTACCTTCATCGCCCCATTGGAGACCTAAGAGTACATCTACTTTCATTAATTGTTTTGCTTTAAAAAATTAATTGCTTCTTCTTTATCGAGGCAAATTTTAAATATTGTATCGAGTTTTGTTATGTTAAAAACATTGAAAACCTGCGGATTGAGATTGCAAATTACAGTTTCACCACCGTTTACTCTAGATTTTGTAAGAATGCGAACCATAATGTTTAGCCCAGATGAAACCAACAAATTGAGTTTTTTACAATCAAAAACCACGTTTCTTCCTGTGCTAAAATATTTAGATTGCATTATCTCACTAAGTTTTTGAACATCATCAGGCGAGGTTAATTTACCTTCCATTTCAATAATGAGAATTTCACTTTCTATATAAGATTGACATTGAAAAGGCATGTTTATTTTTGTTTATCAGTTTTAATTTTCTTTGCGTAAAAATAGAGAGAATGGTGTTGAATTTCCACGCCAAATACTTCTTCTATAGTTTCTTTTATTTGTTGGATTCTAGGATCGCAGAATTCCATAACTTCACCCGTATCCGTGCAAACTACATGGTCGTGTTGCTTGCTGCCATGTGATTTTTCGAACTGCGCTATATTTTTACCAAACTGGTGTTTCCTAACCAAGCTACAAGCTATTAAAAGTTCAATAGTATTGTAAAGTGTTGCTCTTGATACACGATAATTATGGTTTTTCATCTTCACATACAAAGATTCTATATCAAAATGACCTGTGTAATCGTAAATTTCAGCGAGTATGGCAAAGCGCTCTGGAGTTTTTCTATGACTATTTTGCTCCAAATATGCAGAAAAAATGTTCTTTACAGTTAATTGTAGTTCTTCGTGCGTCATTATTTTTTACCAACAAAGGCCAAAGATAAGTAATTATTCGGAGGGGAATTTTGGAACTTATCAACCATTAATTAACATTTTGATTTTGAGTTTTTAAAAAATTCTCTACATTCTCGGTAATTCGTTTAGAGATGTCAGTGGTGTCTTGTTTTTTAAACTTATTACCAGTTATAACTTCGTACAATTCAATGTATCTTTCACTAATGGTATTTATAAAATCTTTAGGAATTTCTGGCATCAATTGTCCGTCTTTTCCCTGAAATCCTTGTTCAATTAACCATTGCCTCACAAACTCTTTAGAAAGTTGTTTTTGAGCTTCGTTGTTATTTTGTCTTTCTTGGTATCCATCAGCATAAAAATACCTGGAAGAATCTGGTGTATGAATTTCATCTATTAAAATAACTTTTCCATCTAGCACTCCAAATTCATATTTTGTGTCAACTAAGATTAATCCTTGTTTGGCAGCTATTTCAGTTCCCCTTTGAAATAAAGCGTAAGTATATTTTTCCATTTGAAGGTAAATATCTTCCGGCACATGATTGTGTTTTATAATATCTTCTTTGGAAATATCTTCATCATGTCCTTCTTCTGCTTTGGTTGCAGGAGTAATAATTGGTGTTGGAAATTTATCATTTTCCTTCATTTCTTCAGGTAAATTTACACCACACAAAATTCTTTTACCTGCCTGATATTCTCTTGCAGAATGCCCAGCCAAATATCCACGAATTACCATTTCTACTCTAATTGGTTGGCAGGCGTGACCAATTGCAACACTTGGATCTGGAGTACTTATTAACCAATTTGGTACAATATCTTCCGTGGCTCGTAAAAACATGGTCGCTACTTGGTTTAAAACTTGCCCTTTGTAAGGTATTCCTGCAGGCAAAATATGATCGAAGGCAGAAATTCTATCGCTTGCTACCATTACAAGGAGATTATCTTCCAAAGTATAAACATCTCTAACCTTTCCGTGATAAACAGATTTTTGTCCGGTAAAATTGAAATTGCATTCTGTTATTGAGTTCATTTTAATTCTTTTTATTTTAGAATAATATTTTATTGTTTGAGAAAAATTAATCTCTCTTTTTATCTCGTTCTACCTTTTCTTTCTCTTCAGCCGTTTCAAAAGCCTCAATTATTTTTTTAACCAAAGAATGTCGGATCACATCGCTTTGACCAAGTCTTATAATGCTGATTCCTTCAACATCATTTAAAATATCCAAGGCGTATGATAAACCAGATCTTTGTTGGCGTGGTAAATCAATTTGCGACATATCTCCAGTTATCACAAATTTGGCTGTCATCCCCATTCTTGTTAAAAACATTTTCATTTGCATGGTAGTTGCATTTTGTGCTTCATCTAATATTACAAAAGCTTTATCTAATGTTCTACCTCTCATAAATGCCAGTGGTGCAATTTCTATAATTCCAAATTCTAGCATATCACTTAATTTCTCTGGCGGAATCATATCTCTTAGCGCATCATAAAGTGGCATCATGTATGGATCGAGTTTTTCCTTCATGTCTCCTGGTAGAAAACCTAGATTTTCTCCAGCTTCAACTGCTGGTCTTGTTAAAACAATTCTTTTAACTTCTTTAGCTTTAAGCGCTCTAACTGCCAAAGCCACTGCCGTGTATGTTTTGCCTGTTCCAGCTGGCCCTACGGCAAAAACCATGTCATCTTTATTAACAGCTTCTACCAATTTTCTTTGGTTGATGGTTTTTGCTTTTATTTTAACACCTCCATTTCCATGAACCAAAGTTTCAGTTCCATCATCAGTAGAAAGCATTTTTGAACCATCTTCCAACATTAAATTGTCAATATTGTTTTCTGTTAACTCATCATGCTTTACAAAATGATGTACTATTAGATTGAATTTTTTCTCAAATTGATCAATCATTTCTTCATCTTCGCTCGTAACGCTAAGAATATTACCTCTTGATGCTATATTTAATTTCGGAAAAAATCCCTTAATATATTTTAGTTTTGCATTGTTAACACCGAACAATTCTACGGGATTAATGCCCTTGATTTCAAATTTTTTTTCTGCCAAATGATAATTATATATAGGATATTGAAATAAATACCCTGATTAAACTTATTTTT
>JBBSUQ010000007.1:0-33000 GCA_038234235.1 Flavobacteriales bacterium | reverse complement strand
TTCATAATCAAAGCCTGAATTTCTTTTGTTACTAATTATTCTTGGGAAAACCTTCGCCATATGAAAGATTTGTGGGTTGTTATGTATTCGGGTCAAAACCATGTATAGTGCGGCAATTATTATAAAGACCCCTATAATCATCCCGAAACTGAAAGAAAATATAATGACCAATAGGGAAAATAGTATTGCCACCATCATTAGAGCAAAAAGGGATATGGACAGACCAAAAATGACCGCCTGTTTTCTGATGTTTTTATAGACTTCGTACGTTTTCATTGCTAGACTACAATCGAGATTAGATAAGTAAATATTCCTACTACAGCCCCTGCAATAAGAACGAAAACGAGAATTCGGGTAATCCCCTTCTTGATATCGGAGTTCTCCCCAAATAAATGCCCGGCATTAAATAGGAAGCCTACAAGAAATATAATTGCTAAAACTATTGGGAAGATGGTTCGAATTGTGTTTGATACGTCATCAACCGAATTCTCAATGCCACCAATTTGTGCAAAAAGCGAGGTGGATAACAGTGACAGAAATGTTGCCAAAAAGAGTGATTTTTTCATAACGGAAAAGTTTAGATTTTGATTCGTTTTCGTTATTAGAAATTTACATATATTTGTTTATAAATTATTGATAATCAGATATTTGTGAATAAAATATTATTTGATTTAGTTTGAATTCCCTTGCTATTATTTGATATCAAATTCTATGGAATTTCAAAGTAGAGTTGTTGATAACCTGAAAATTGAAAATGAAAAAAGTGCTCAAAAACGTCAGTTTTGCCTTTTTGCTTCTAAAAATGTGTATCATTTTTGGACAAGAAAATGCCATCCAAAAAATAATTATTATTGATGTTGGCCACGGCGGAAAAGATTCCGGTGCGATAGGAATAAATGGTATTCAAGAAAAAGATATAGTACTGGACATTGCTTTGGAAATTTTGAAGCTAAACGGAAAGTCAGAAATACCACTGGACATCTATTTAACGAGATATAGCGATACGCTTATTTCCTTATCGAACAGGACCAAACTGGCCAAGGCACTAAAAGCTGATTTGTTTATTTCCTTGCATTGTAATCATTCGGATAATCCAAATGCAAGAGGGATTGAAGTTTATGTGGCCAATACTGAATCCCAGAAATCGGATGATTCCACTTGGTTGGCTTTTCAATTACAAGAAGCGCTTAATAAAGAATTGGGTTTTGAAAGTAGAGGTTTGAAGTTTGCGAATTTTCAAGTATTGCGGGAAACTGTTGATTATTGTCCTTCCGTGCTTTTGGAATTGGGATTTCTGTCCAATCTGGATGAAGCCCAACACCTCATAAAGAATGAGAATATTGTTGTGATTGCGTTGTCGCTTTTGAGTGGTTTACATTTTAAAATTTAAATATATGAAGGATATGTTTACAATGATTGTTCAAATTATTAGAAATATCTTGCTAAGAACTTTTTTAGAGTTTAAGGTAATTGTTTCGTATTTACTTAAACCTAAAAAATAAAATATATTCAAACCTTAGAATGCTTGCTCACACATCTATTGTATTTATATTTTAAAGGATAGTTAATAAAATAATATGGAAGCCATTTCTTAATTTGAGTGCAAAAAATATTTTGGCTATTGAAACAATTATCGTAATATTGCAATTAAGTAATAAAATAAATAATGGGATTAGCAAAAACAGAAATGTTTACCGATATGCAAAACGAAATTGCCTTATTCGCAAAAGTCTTTGGACATCCTGCAAGAGTGGCTATTTTACAGCAACTCTTTAGAATAGACTCATGTTATTGTGGCGATTTAGTAAACGAAATTGGACTTGCACAACCTACCATATCTCAACATCTCAAAGAACTAAAATATTTAGGATTGATTAAAGGAAATGTAGAAGGAACAAGTGTTTGCTACTGTATCAACACAGAAAATTGGACTAAAATGAAACAAGTAATGTTTCAATTTTTAGACCAAGATATTCGACAAGAAGAAGATTGTTGCTAAAAAAATTTAAACTAATTAATCGTATTATCGCAATAAAACAATATAAATATGAAACTATCAGATGTTAAAGCCGAACTGAGCCAATTGAAAAAAATAACCTTCCAATTACCTAATGGCGAATTGGTGCCCAACCACTTTCACGTAACCGAAGTGGGAAAAATAACTAAAAACTTTATTGACTGTGGTGGAACGTTGCGCAGGGAAGAAGTTGCAACTTTCAGCTTTGGAACGCAAACGATTACGACCACCGCTTGCATCCCGAAAAATTAGTGAACATCATCGAGCTTTCAGAAAAGATTTTAGAATTAGGCGATTTGGAAATCGAAGTAGAATACCAAGCTGACACGATTGGAAAATTTGGACTTGATTTTGACGGAACCAACTTTCTTCTGACCTCAAAACAAACCGACTGTTTGGCAAAAGATCAATGCGGTATTTCAACAGAAAAACAGAAAGTAAAACTTTCAGAAATTCAACCTACAACAACTTGCGCACCAGGAAGTGGGTGCTGTTAACCTTTAAAAAAAAACTATTATGAAAATTGTATTGTTCAGCGATATCCACTCAAATCTACCTGCATTAGAGTCTTTTTTCGATGATGTTGACAAGAGAGACGTAGATGCCATCTACTGCCTTGGCGACTTGGTGGGCTATAATATTTGGCCGAATGAAGTTATTGAGGAAATCAGAAAACGAAAAATACCCACCATTGCTGGCAATTATGATTTTGGCATAGGCAGAAAAAGTGATGACTGTGGTTGCGCTTACAAAACAGATGAAGAAAAAGCCAATGGTAAAATTTCTATTTCGCTGACCAATGAGTTGGTAAGTGAGAATAACCGTGCATATTTGAGAACGCTTCCGGCACACGTCAATGTTGAGTTCCAACTTAATGATGACCAGCTGAATTTATTGTTGGTACACGGCAGTCCACGAAAAATAAACGAATATCTTTTCGAGGATAGAGGCGAGAAAAGTATGATACGGATTATGGAGCAGGCTAATGCAGACATTATGTGCTTTGGTCATACGCACAAACCGTATCACAGGATTTTTAATTCAGGTGAAGAAAGTAAACCACATTTTAGACACGCCATAAATTTAGGCTCGATAGGCAAACCAAAAGACAGCGATAGCCGTGGCAGTTACGTGATATTGGAAATTGACGAAAATGCTTCGGTCTTAAACAAGGACAGTATTTCGGTGGAATTCGTAAAGTTTAAATACGACATTGAAAAAGCTGCAAAAGCGGTTGAGGACAGTAAACTACCAAACAGCTATGCAGATAATTTAAGAAACGGATATTAAAACACTGTAAAATGGAAACCACCAAAGACCTTTATTTTTCCAAAGAACACACTTGGATTAAAATTGAAAACAAAACTGGCACAGTTGGGATTACCGCTTTTGCGCAAGGCGAACTTGGCGAAATAGTGTATGTTGACCTGCCAAATGTAGGCGATGATTTTAAGCAAGATGAAGTTTTTGGCTCTGTCGAGGCGTTAAAGACAGTAAGCGATTTATTTATACCACTTTCAGGCGAAGTTACGGCTGTTAACGAAAATTTGCTCGATAATCCCACGCTCGTTAATGAAAAACCATTTGATGACGGTTGGATTATAAAATTGAAAATCGATAATGTGGACGAGCTTTCAAATCTTTTAAACCACGAAGACTATCAAAAAATAATAACAGAATAATATGGCTAAGAAAAAATTAAGTTTCCTCGACGGTTACCTTACGTTATGGATTTTCATTGCAATGGCAATTGGAGTTGGACTTGGATATTTTATTCCAACATTTCCTGACATCATAAATTCATTCAATAGCGGAACAACGAACATTCCGATTGCAATCGGTTTGATATTAATGATGTATCCACCTTTGGCAAAAGTGAATTATGCATTATTACCCAAAGTGTTTAGGAACACCAAAATCCTTTCAATTTCCTTAATTCTTAATTGGATAATCGGGCCGGTTCTGATGTTCGTTTTAGCCATCACATTTTTACGGGATTATCCCGAATATATGGTCGGATTGATTTTAATAGGTTTAGCACGTTGTATTGCAATGGTGCTTGTTTGGAACGACCTTGCCGAAGGCAGTAGCGAGTATGGAGCAGGTTTAGTGGCTTTGAACAGTATTTTCCAGGTATTTGCGTATAGTTTTTATGCTTGGATTTTTATTACGGTTCTTCCGCCTTATTTCGGGTTCGAAGGTGCAATTGTGGATATTTCAATCGCTACTATTGCTGAAAGTGTAGCGATTTATTTAGGTATTCCCTTTGCGTTGGGCATTTTGAGCCGACTGATTCTGGTAAAACTCAAAGGCGAAGAATGGTACACGAAAAAATTTATACCGACTATCTCGCCGTTGACGTTAATAGCACTTTTATTTACCATCGTAGTAATGTTTTCGCTCAAAGGCGAATTGATTGTGGAAATTCCAATGGATGTTCTCATTATTGCAGTACCGTTACTTATCTACTTCAGCTTAATGTTCATCATCGGATTTTTCTTTACCAAAGCGATGGGTGCAGATTATGACAAAACAACAGCAGTTGCTTTTACAGCAGCAGGTAATAACTTTGAATTGGCGATTGCCGTTGCGATTGCAGTTTTTGGATTAAATTCAGGACAGGCATTTGCTGGAGTTATCGGACCGTTGGTAGAAGTTCCTGCGTTGATTTTATTGGTTCGAGTTTCATTTTGGTTAAAGAAGAAATATTATTGAAAATTCAAGTTTTTGAAATAATTAGTAAAGAAGTTAATCTTTCTTTCATTTTCTTTTATCCCTAACATCCTTATCAAACGCAACCAAATTAAACAGTTCCCGCATTCTACTACGAACGCGATTTCCATAGCGTTCTTCTAGTTCCTCGGCATTCAGATTGGTAGTGGCATGCGTTTTTATTCTATGTTTTGATTGAAGGTAAAGCTCATATCGAGATAAAAGCACCTCGCCCATCACATTTAGATCCTTGCCATAAAATCTTCCAGCAGGTTCAATACCTAGGTCATCAAAACAGAAGAATTTTGTATTTCCATAGTCTTCAATTGTTTTAAATCCGAGATGATTAAAGCTAAAAATTACATTCCTGCACGGGATCATCTCATAAGGTTGTTGATTTGGAGCGATATATCGCATTAGTTTCATCAAAGTGGTTTTTCCACATCCTACTGGACCGGAAAGTAGGAGGCCTTTTTCTGTATCAATCCCAAATTTCTGGCAGTTCTCCTTATCCTTAATGAAGTAGGAGCAGAGCTGAAGTAAGATAGCTTTGTCCTGCTTATAAATTTTAAATTTTTCCCCAAAGAGTAATTTTCCCTTAGCATTGAGGTAGATCAAAATCTTATCAAAATCGTAGAGAACGCTTTTGCCATCAAACTTTCCAAGCGAATATTCCACGCCACCTTCTGTAATTTTAGAGGGGTTGTCCATAGTCCTTATTTTTAGTGGTTCGTAAGTTGTCCTTGATTTGGGACTCTTGCTTTCTGTTTTGTTTGATTTCCTCGCCAAATAATTCAGTTCTATCCATCCAGTTCTTGGCTAAAGCACGCCAATCTCTTATTTCTTTTCCATCGCTCGTTAACCAATTCCGAGTTTCATAATGCTCGAAGAATTTTTTTCCTTCATCAGCATTAAAACTTTTTTCAATAAAAAAATTAATAACGGCCTGCCAGCCCTTTGGTTGTTTTATATTGTTTACTTGTTTGGTATTGTTTATAGTAGATACCAATGCTTGTCCACTGATGGGACGGTGTGGGTCCACAGCTTGTCCATCGATGGGATAGTGCTGTCCCATTACGGGTACACCTTTGGGACGGTACTGTTCCGCGAGCTGTTCCAATTCGGGATTGTACTGTCCCATATCCGGTTCATCACTTGTCCCGATAACGGCCATCTTGATTTTACTGCCCTTGTATGGATTGTTGGAAGGGAAATAGGAAAGGTATTCCCAGGAATCTAGGTCGGTAACGCATCTATGATAGGTGGATTTTGAGCCTATTTTGGACGCAATCATTAAGTCTCTCCGGTTCACGTAAAACTCATTCGCAAAACGGCTACTGTTCCATTCTTGGAACAGCGCCATATAAAGACTGATATGTGTGGGATTTAGGCGGTCATCAAAATAGAACTTTTCAAAAGCCGCATTTAGTAGCTTTATATAATTCATAACTAATTAATCAAACTTGTTATCAATGCGATTTTGATTCATAAGCTTGTGGATCTCTTCAGAATCATAATAAATAATCCCACCTATCTTCGAATAAGGAAGTGTACCATTGATTCTAAGATTTTGTAAAGTGCCAGGGCTTAATTGGAGTAACTCCATAACTTCGGAGGATTTCAAGTAGCGCTTCAAATTTCCAGAAGCTTGTTTAGTTAGAAGGTTTTTAATGTCTTCGAGTAGTTCAATTTTGAAGTCTCGCAGATCGTCTGTGGTGATTATACTTGTTGGCATTGTAAAACGGTTTTAGAAATCCCACCGCAGGTTATAAGTTTTAAAGCAGCGGGATTGGGTTAATTTGACTTTCGTTTTACAAAGTTGTGTTAGATTAACGGAGTTCTTTCCCTAGACCTTTCGTAGTTACGATAAATTTTAACATATATTTAAATTGAGCTTTATTGATATGAAATGGTATCTTGAACCCCTAACTAATGAATAATAAATAAGAAAATTAATTTGGAAATAGAGAATTATTACATTTCGTAGTTACGAGAAGAACTTACTTGATTAAACGGAATCATCCTGATTAATTTTATGCTGAAGTTTTATAATTAACTCTTCTAAAAATTTTGTTTTACTACCCTTTCTTGCTTTTATTTCTGAATACGTTTTGTATACATTGTCAAGCTTCACATTGAAGAAATCCTCAAAGGAAGATGTTATTGTACTTAGATCTGCAGTTCCATGGTTTAGAGCACTAACCGAGGACAACGCATAAATCAATTCGATTAATGCAGTTTTTGAAGTAGTCCACAATAATAATTTATGCTTCTTTTCATTATTAAATTGATTGCTCCCAGGTTTTACAATTTGTATAGTCTCTCGTATATAATGGATATATCTATACATCGCCTGGACTTTAGCCCACAGCATATCATGGGATGTAGAAAATTCTGGATATTGATAATAATTGATCATTGGGGTGAAGGGGAAATTATTACGATGGTTTCTCGTGAAAAACTGATGATCCAAATAGCTATGTCCTTGCTCCATATAATGAACGAAATCACTATTCTTTGAAAAAAATTTATTGATTTTTCGTATTTCTTTCTCTAAAAATCTAAGTTGATAGGCTTTTCCTGCTTTAGGAATCTGTAATTCACAAGCCCTTATTTCAGAATAGTATATCAAATAGCTCATGGGTATTACCTTCACGTTTTTAAAAAAGCTGATTTCCAGTTGAGTTGTTTCAAAATCTGCTTTTTCAACAATATCCTGAAGAATTGAAATCGCTTTATTACAAGTTGGAATGGCCAAATCTGCTTTCTTCAATTGATTGTAGGTTTCCGTTTGAGAAATGGAATTAATAGCATCGCTAAAATTTTCTATAACATCGTTAAACATGACATTCACATCTTGAGTTAATAAATAATACCAAGGCAATATGTTCTTCAATTAATTATAGCTTAACGTTTGTAGGGAGTTATAAAAACATTGTAGAATTGAAAAGTATCATTAATAAAATCCAGTATTAGTTAACTTCATTTTGTAAAAGACCTATTGATTCTAAAGAGTAATTGTCCTTGGCTTGTACATAGGAAAATTTTGGTATTACTGTAGCGCCTACTTTTCTCTTTTCAAAAGATGCAGTCATTCCAAAATCGATTTTTTTAAAGTTCAAGTCCTTGGCTCTTTTTATGGTCTGAAATAAAAGTTGTCTGTAAATTTGATGTTTTTCTGAATATTTATAATCCATTCCTATATAATTAGGCACATAGGTATGATTTAAATTTTTATAGCAAAACATTACGCCTACAGGGTCTTTATGATGAGAATTAAAGTCTTTTTTGATGTGGAGAATAATAAATTCCCAGTTGTTATCTCTAGCCATTTTAGTGAACAGATTTTTAGGATACAAAAATGTATTTAAGCCAATATTATTATTTTTTACATTGATATATAATTCATATAACTTATCAAGTTGGTCTTCAGTAACCGTTCCCACAATGGTTATTTCAAACATTTTTTCAAATGGGGCGATATCATTTACAAAATGCCTTCGGGAACGGGAAGATAATGTGCCGACATACTCTTCTATTGAAGTCCAAGAAAAATTTGTAAAAATGCAAGACTCGGGCATATTCACTTTAATAAATCCCTGTTCATGGAATGTTTCATTTAGATCATTGGAACTATTAAAATCCCTTAAGACCAACATATTCGCATTCAACTCTTTTTGTAAAACTTCCAGCTCTTTGTGAAGAATACTTAGAGCTAGTTTAGATCTAGGGTGAGAAGTATCTAAATATAAATGTTCTCCTTCTGTAAACAAAGACCCCATACTCAAAACGTAGGATGTCATATGGTAGGGATCCTTAATTCGTTTCTCCTCCAATAGTTGAGAAACAGATGCAGGAGACAGCATATCATCCTTCCATAAAGAATAAGTAAAAAATGTAGCAAGTATTGGATTTGAATTTTTGTCTCTTATTATAAAATAGTGAAATGACCAGTTGTTCTCCAATTTCTCCTGGTTCCTGAAAACTGTTTCTATAAATTCAAGTCCTTCCCAATCAAATGTACTTCGTCGACCTAATAATTTGTTCCATTCCTTTTTCTCAATATTTTTAATGGATGTAGTGTATTCAACATTTAAACCTTCATTGCTTTCCAAATTTTTAAATTTTAACTCCGGAAGATAGAATGCGCTTCTTACACGATTATTATCCGTATTTGTTTCTTGAAGTGCTAATGGATAATGATAAACCATTGCTTCCACCAATCCTTTAATGTCACTCTTAACATTATGTTTGGAAATTGTAATTCTTACTCCTGTATTCTTTACAGGAACTGCTGGAAATAGCCCTAGGTTAATATAATATCCTTCTTTCATTAAGCGTTGGACAAATTTATATCCGGTAACTGGCATGCCTGTGCCAATAAAAAATACCGGGGAATCATTTCTTTCAACCAAAGGTAGATCTGTATCGTCCAGCAATGAATTGAAATAGTCAATCTTATGAGAGAGTATTTTTTGCAGATCATAAATTTCTGGAGAGAGATGAATTGCGGCAGAAGCAGTAGCGGCAGCAACCGAAGCTGGTTCTAATTGAGCAGAAAAAGTTAACGGCCCTCCAAAATTTTTAATTTTAGTGTGTATTTCTTGATTTGAAGTTACCATTACTGCCCCACTTGCTCCAAAAGTTTTGCTTAAAGTACCAATCAATATTACATTGTCCTGCAGCTCCTTTAAAACCTCCATTACGTATCCCGTACCATTCTTTCCCTTCCAGCTCATTCCATGAACATCATCAAAATACAAATGAAGTTGAGGGTATTTCTTGCACAGCTCCATAAGTTCTAAAATTGGTGCAAAATCACCGTACATGGAATAAACTCCATCAGCCATATACCAAATCTTATTACATTTCGTGGATAGACTTTTTATTTTATCTTCCAACATATCCATATGATTATGTCTAATCATTTCAACCGGAATTCCTCGGGTTCTTAAAATTTGTGATGCACTTTGGACACTCCAATGCACCTGATGGTCAAGAATAACACCATCCTCATCCCTTATGATGCATGGAATAACTGCCATATGTCCCAGAGTACTATTTTTTGTGATTATAACAGGATTATTATACATTTTTGAAATACGCTCCTCCAGTCCCCGGTAAAGGGGATGTGAGATATATGTTTTAGATAGTGGGAATTGTGTACCATACCTTCGGATAGCATCAATTGCGGCATTTTTCAAGCGTTCATCCTGTTCTAACCCTAAATACCCAGTTGTACCAAAATGAAAAAGTTCTTTACCATTGATACCAATTTTTCTACCCGTAAAATTGTCCCCTTCCGCATATAAATGAATTACCCCTTCTTTTTTTGCATTTGAAATAACAGAATCAACCGTATCGAGGAAATTATTGTGTTTAATCTTTGCCATATCTCTATCTTTTAATTTCGATTTATTGAAGCTAAAAAATATTTTTATAGCTTCAATAAATACAAACTTAGATAGTGTGGAAAATGAACTTTTAATTAAAATATTGACCCTTAAAGACAAGATTTCGAATAAAATTTGATGGTATTTGCTTTAAAATGATCTTTTAAGTAAATTTATTTTTAAAATCATCAACGGTAATTGATTAAATTCAATTAAAATAAAATACCAATATTTTGAAAGCTCGGGCCAACGATAAGAATGCGGAAGTTTGGATAGAAAAAGATATCCTCCACTTCGTATATGGACCAATTCAAAATCTTACTTTGTCTACTGCTAAACAACTTCTTAAGCTTAGGCTTTCTATTCAGAACAATAAAAATTATCCCGTACTTTGTGACCTACGCCAAATTATTCAGGCTGAAAAGGGCGCCATGGATTATCTAGCCAAGGAAGGTTCTATTCAGACTACTGCTGTAGCCTTATTGGTTAACTACCCACATTCAAAGGTGACTGCACAATTCTATCTCACCATTAGCCTTCCAAAAGTTCCGTCACAAATTTTTGAAGATAAATTAAAAGCTCTGGAATTTCTATCTCGTTATCCTAAAACACACTAACCATGTATTATCCGGACGACAAACAGTTTGATCAAATTACACGTCTAATTACTGCATTGGCAAATGGGCAATACGATAAAAGGATAAAAGTAACTAAGCTGGATAATAAATTTTCTACCATTAGCGTCCTACTCAATATGCTTGCTGGAGTTCTAAAGGAAGCAGTACCTGGTCTCTATCCGGAGAACAACCTTAGTTATCTTAATCATATTATTCTTCTCATTGGAAAAGATCTTAATATCTATGAATATAATCACGGTGCCCTCGAATTGTTTCGTGAAGAACATCTCAAACATTTAAACTATATTTTGGATAATTCTTCTATTCAAAAATTAAAAGAGATGATTATTTCGAATGCAATTGAAAATTCGGTTTCCCTTAATTTTCGCTTGAAAGATGATTTATATTTAACCATGAATAGCAGGCTAACAAGATTTAAAAACCAAAATATAAATCACTACATGCTCTCTGCAGTTAAAACTATTTCCAAAAATGAATGGTCCAGGGAGGAACTTCTTCAGAACTCAATACTTCCAAGGTCTCAATTTAATATTTCTGAAAACAAACAATTAATAGACCGGTTGTACCATTACCTGATGGATAACTTAGATTCGCCACTTAAGCCTATTCCTGAAATTGCAGATGATCTAAATACCAATGCCACTTTACTAAAAAGAGGATTTAAAATTATTCACACTACCACTATCGCGAAATTCCATCGCGATAAAAGACTGGAAAGGGCAAAGGACTTACTATTGGATAATGACACACCTCTTATTGTTATTGCTGACCAATGCGGATTTAAAAGCATTTCACATTTTTCTAGGGCTTTTAAAAAACATTTCGGCATAAATCCCTCCAAAAGCCGATAACTCTTCTTCAAAGTAAAATCTAGTTTACATAAGAGCAATTAAAAACACCGAATTTTGATAATATAAAATCGGTATCATGTTCTTTACACCAAATCAGAAGCATTGGATTTTAGAAGGAATAACATTCCTATTCATTCTCTTATTTATTTATGCTGCAGCAAGTAAGCTATTAGCTTATGAGCAATTTAAAGCTCAATTAGAGCAGTCCCCTTTTTTGAGTTCTTTTGCAGATTTTTTGGTTTGGGGAGTTCCGGCAACTGAGTTGGTAATTGCCACACTTCTTTTCTGGCCAAAATTGAAATTAGAGGGATTTTGGTGCTCGTTCATTCTAATGATGATATTCACCATTTATATCATTATCGTCCTGAATTTTTCAGAATCAATCCCCTGTTCCTGTGGAGGTGTAATATCCACTTTTTCTTGGACACAGCATTTAATTTTTAATATAGGCTTTATTTTAATAGCCCTATTCGGAATTTTCCTCAATCCAGAGACAGATAAGATAATAGTAGGAAGCGCCAAAGGCTTAAGCTTCAATAAGAAATAAAAGATTTTGTTGCAACAAAAGCAGGGGAAGCCGAAAACCTGAATTAGAGTAGGCGAATTTGTTTAACTATTAAAATTAATATTATGAAAACTAAATTTTTATTACCAGTATTGGCAGCAATTTTTGCCATGGGAATGTCGTTTACCACCATAAGCACAAACTTAAACGCAAGTGATTATATCTATAATAATGGATCTTGGCAACCGATATCCGAGCAAAGTTGCCAAGCAGGCCCCCATAACTGTAGAGTTCAACTTGGACAAGGTGGGCAGATCTTCGATGTTTATGATGAAATGAATCTTTCGACAAAGAAAACAAGTGCTTCATCATTGCCGAAGGTTATTAAGTAGTAGACCTTTATTGTCTAACCTATAAATTCGTAAAGCATACCGTTAAAACGGTATGCTTTTTTTATCTTCTAATACTTTTATCTGGTAAAAATTTAAAAATCTGGAGGTATTCATCGTTCAGGTATTTTTCTGCAGCAATATTTAAGTCATCTGTATCAATAAAGTGATTAAGGAGAGTCTCATATTGCAGAATCTCTTGCTGAATATCTTCATTTCCTAACTTTCTCCGCAAGTATTCCGACCAAAAATTGAAATATCCAAATGTTTCGATTTTATTTCCAAAATTTACAAATTCATCTTGAATTACCCTATCTAACCATTCACTAGTAAATTTATGTTTTCCTAATTTCGTGAATTCCTCTAAAGCTATATTAATCATATGGTCGGTATTATTTGGGTCACTATCAAAACTGATTCTAAAAGCATAAATACCTTTTTCCCTATCTATCCATTCACCCCAGGCTCTAGGTGAGTAGCATCCCTCTCTTAAACGATCCCAAATTGCAGAATGTAATGCTCTTGAAAGAAGATTAAGCTCATGCTGTGTTTTAAGATCTTTATTTACAATAACCGGAAAATAGAGACTGGCGTAGGCCTGATCAATATTTTCAATGTAATGAATTTCATTTGACTTCTTTAATGGAAAATTAGTTTCTCTTTTTAATCTATTTTTCGACTCCGTTTGGATTGGAAACACATTAAGGTTTCTCGTTAAAATGTCAATCGTTTGATCTTTATTAAAATCACCGGTAACAACAAATGTATAATCTCTAAAATTTGTGAAATTTAAATCGATAGCCTCAAAGATTTGTTCCTTGCTGAGTATGGATAAATCATCCTCATTTAATACTGGTATTTCAGGATAAAAAATTTCTTGGATCTTATCTTCTACAAATTCCGAAGATCCACGTGGACTGACACTACCCAAGCTTTTCAGTTCTTTTCGTTTCCAAAAATTAAAAGCATCCATATCTTTTACTGGTTGTTTGGCGTATAGGTATATCAAGTTCAGTAATTCCTGTAATTGAGATTCTTTGCAACTACTTATAATTTCAAAGTATTCCGAATTTGTTTTAAAATTAAGACGGATTTCTTTGCTTTGTTTGAAACGATCTAGTTCAAAACCTGTATATGACCCAGCGCCACAATATTCTAACAAACCAGGTGCTAGTTTTGCACTTAAGTATTCTTCCCGATTATTAAATGGAATATTATTAGAACGATAAGCATGAATAGAGATCATGTTTTCAAAAATATCTTCTGCAGGTTCAGATGGTTTTAAAACGATTTTAATACCATTTTCAAGCACAATTGAGGTTACGCCTATTAAATTTTCAGTTCTCCTAAATTTAGGTTTACCTGTCATGATTGGAATTGGGGCAATTTTCTCAAAACTCTTCATCTCAAATACTTTAGTAGATAAAGTATTAATCTCTAATTCAGATACTTCGTCAAGTAATTTTTTGATACTATCAAATTCGGGTACTTCACTTGGTGTACCTGTAAAAAAAAGAAAGTCTGTATTTTGGTTTATTGAAGAATTTGACTTTATAAAATACTGAAACTCCTCAAGACTAGTCTCCCTTAATAGATTAGTTACAATATTAATTTCTAATTTAGGATTAGGGGCTGCTTTTCCTTTTACAAAATGATCTCTATATCTTTCTGCTAATAATGAGCCATCACTTGAAATAGTATTCAAATATTGCTTGAGCAATTTGGTTTTAGCTTTGCTAAATTCTGTCTCTGTAATAAAACTATGCATAACTTTATAAGCTTTGAAAGCTTCAAATAATTTACGTTTTACATAATCTTTATCACTTTTTTCAAATTCCACAGTCATCAAGGATACATTTATTTGACCCCCAGCAAGTGAATTTGCGTTATATTTAGTTGTAAATTCTGAAAAAGCTGGACGAAACTGTTCAATTAAATATTGGCTTCTGGAGCTAAGTATCATCCAATATAGTTCCTGTAAGAGTTTACTTTTATAATCATACGTGGAACTGGGATTATAGCCCTTGTTTAATCTCTTAGTTGCAATATATACTCTTAAATCTGGATTAATAGAATCCCTTATAATCTCATAATGGTTATCCTCATTGATGTTTACTAGATGACTCCTTCCTATTTCGTCAGAATTTTCTATGGTATCTGAATTCTGAAGGGATGAAAATGAACGTCTTATCTCTAATTCTAAACTATCAATCGCTATATCTCCAACAATAATTACAGCCTCTAAATGTGGCTGGTACCAATCGCGATAAAATTGGAGTACGGATTCTTTGTCAATATTTTCAATACTTTTTTTATACAGGTGCGGGCTTGGCATTTTATAATCTGTCCCTCCTAGTATTTTACTATCCAAGATTTCCAATAGCCAAGAATTATATGGGTCATTTGTGCGCATTTCTCCTAAAATAGCACCTCTTTCTACTTTTATTGCTGAGTCATTGAAATTGATATTCTGTGTCCAATCCTTTAAAACATTTAGGCCATTGGTTAATTCTTCCTTGATGCCTTGTGGTACTTTTAGACTATACGTAGTATTATCAAATGAAGTACTGGCAAAAACAAATCTTCCCAATTTTCTGTAATCATCCCCCAATTGCGGGAAATTAATTGTTCCTTTTGCTCCAAGGTGTTCTATTAAATGAGCATACTCAAGTTGTTTCTCATTTTCATGATATATTCCTGCCTTAACTACCAAATGCATTTCAATACTTTTAGTGTTTGAATCTTCATTTTTAAGGTAATAACGCAGCCCATTTGGTAACTCTCCATAACGAACTTCTGGATCTAAAGGAATCAAATTAGTATCAATTACCTGGGTTAAACCCTGGGATTTGACACTGGTTGATAAAAAAAGAAGTAAAAGAATTAAGAGTTTTGTTCGTCCTATCAAGGAAATCATTTTAATAACCTGCATTCTGAGTAAGATTAGTGTTTTTAGAACGTTCTTCTGCAGGAATAGGGTAATAGGTGTCTGTGTCATCCCATGTAAGATTCGATACGCTTAAGAATTCCTTTGCTTTTCCTGTTCGCTTAAGATCTAACCAATGATGACCCCATTCAGCAAAAAACTCTCTACTTCGTTCTAATAACACTTCATCCAAGACTAGTCTTCTATCTAAATCAGAATAAAGCGATTCAATAGGATCTAAACCCGCTCTATGCCTTATTATATTTAAGTCTTCAATTGCACCCTGAATATTGTCTTGCTGGGCTCGGGCTTCAGCTCTTATTAAATATTGTTCAGATAGTCTTAGTACCATTGAGTATTCTTGGATAGGAAATTCAGCGCTATACCTAATCTTATACTTGTAAGGGAAAAATGCATCCTTACCTTCGTTGTATCCTATCCAATTTATATTTCTTAAATCTTGATCTTGGAAACTATTTACAAAATCTGATTCCAACTGAAAATTGGCAAAAAATGAGAAAACAGGATCAATAATAAAAAGAATTCCTTCATTTGTATGGGTCACAATTCCTCCACCTCCTATTGGTGAAATTTGCCAAATAGCTTCTCTGCTATTAGCCAAAAAAACCTCATCCAAATTGGGAAGGATTTCATACTTAGCGCTTTCGCCAATTACTTCACTGCTTAGCCTTTCTGCCTCCTGCCAATTTTCCAGATATAAATTAACCCTAGCACTAAGAGCAATTGATGAATATTTATTTGCAGTTGTGCGTTCTTGATTTCTATAATCTGTATCTAATAAAAGAATTGCTAATTCGAGGTCTTCCTGAATTTGAAAATATACTTCATCCTTTGAGTTCCTAGAAGCTAATTTATTGCTCTCATAATTGGTATTTAATATTAACGGAACATCGCCGTATAGATTTACTAAATAGAAATAAGTAAATGCCCGAATAAACCGGGCTTCACCTTCTAACTGTTCCGCTAGCTCTACAGAAACATTTTGGGAATTTGATAATCCTTCAAGAAAAGAATTAGTCATATAAATAATATTGTATGCACTAGACCATAAACTATAATTATTTTCATTAGAGGGTGAAATCTCGTTTATGTCAAATTCCGTCAAAGTTTGATTGTTGGTATTGATATTCCCAATATTATCAGCAGATAATCCAGCAAGCAGGGTAACACTACTTCTTGAACCACTAGAAAAATCGGCTAAGAATAATTCATTATAAATTCCGGTCATGGCACTTTTTGCAGTTTGCTCGTTATTGAATACCTCGTTGCGAACAAGTATATTATTTGGAGCATCTATCTCTACAAATTCTTCACATGACGTGTGTATTATAGCGATTAAAAAAAGCAGTATTAGCCTCTTAAATATATTTAGTCTCATAATTTTTGATTTATAGGTTAATTTGAAATCCTCCAGTAATTGTTCTTGATGATCCAATTCCAGTTCCGGAGTAAGGAAATTCTGGATCAAGACCGGAATAAGGCGTAAACGTTAATAGGTTTTGCCCGTTAATAAAAATTTTACCGCTACTAGCACCTACTTTCTTTATAATAGTCTCAGGAATATTATAACCAAGAGAGATTGTCTTTAAACGTAAAAAAGAGGCGTCTTCGATAGGAAATAAAGATTCTGATGCATAGCTGTATGCAATGTTTGCTTCATAAGACTGAGAAATTCTTTGATAATTAGAATTCCCTACCAGACCAGATAATGTGTTATTTAATGTACCGGTATAGAACAATGGCTGGCTACCTTCCTGCTTTACAAATTCAATAAGAAATTGCAGCGAAAAAGCCTTATAAGCCAGTGAGTTATTTATCCCGCCATAATAATTTCTAGACTGATCCTGCACGAGAATGCGATCTTTAAAGTCTAAGCTTCCATCTTCATTTATATCTTTAACTATGTAAAACCCACTATCAGGATCTAGCCCATCATATTGATACCTTAATGAAATATTTAGAGGATATCCCTCCCTGTATACATTTGCATATGATGATTGATCTAAATTTGGGTATCGAATGAGTTTATTGGTTGGAACGCTTAGGTTAAATGACGTCTGCCAATAAAAATTTTTAGTGCTCAAATTTTTCGAAGAGGCTTCTATTTCCCATCCAGAATTCTCAACCGTCGCAGGTAAATTAGCCTGCACACTACCAAAACCTGTAATTGCAGGAAGAGGGTATCCCACTAGCTGGTTTGTAGAACGATTACGAAAGTAACTCAAACCCGCTGTAACCTTGTTTTTAACAAGCCCTAATTCAATCCCAAATTCAAGCTTTTTATTTATCTCCCAAGAAAAATTTGGATTGGCTAAGGAAGTTGGGTAAAGCCCTCCTGCGCCTTGGGTAGCCTCATAGATATCTAAATAACCATAATCTCCTATCTGGTCGTTTCCAGTGGTTCCGTAACTGCCTCGTATTTTACCAAACGAGAGAAAAGAAAGATAGTCTTCCATAAAAGATTCCTCGGTAAAAATCCAGGCGGAACCAATAGCCCAAAAATTTGCAAACCTATTATTCGATCCAAATCTGGATGAACCATCTCGCCTTCCAGTCAAGTTGAGATAGTATTTTTTATCCCAGTTTAATCCCAGCCTAGAGAAAAGAGCAGCATAGTGGTATTCACTATTTTCGCTTGTAGCGTTTAGGATACTCTCTGCTGCTGCCAGGTTTCCTATAAAGGCTTCTGAAGCGTAGCCAGATCCTTGAAAACTTTGTTTTGTGGATATGTTCTGTTGTATAGTAGCTCCTATGATTCCATCTACTTTTAATCTTTGAAACTCCTTTTCTAATACAATTTGTGGTTCCACAATCCATGATCTTCTATTCACATTTAATTGGAAAGAATTATTAGGTACTCCAAAAGCAGGATTATAAGATCTCGCCGGCAACTTCAATAGTTCATCGCTCGTAAAATTGGTATAACCAAAACTGGACTTTAATTGAATTCCATCCAATAGTTGGTATGACAATCCTAAGTTAGAAATCAGACTGTTCGTATGGGTTAGGGTAGTATTAAAATATCCTTCGAATGGGTTGTTTAGTCCTGCTTCGCCCCATTCTTCCCAATTTAGGCTGCCATCATCGTTAAAAATTGAAGGGGCATTAGGAGGTAGTAGGAATACTGAAGAATTTAAGTTGAGATTTCCAACCAGGTTGTTATCATCTAACCCATAATTTAATGACAGGTTCATTCGAAACTTTTCGTTTTCTGAATGATGGGTGAGATTTAAGCTACCAGTAATTTTTTGATAACTATAGTCTGCAGGGTACACCGTTCCCTGGGTAAAAAAGGATCCACCTACACGAAATGAAGTATTCTCACTTCCACCGCTATATGCTAAACTGACATTTGTAGTTTTAGATGTTCCTCCAAATGCATAGTCCTGCCAGTCTGTATATCTATTCTGGTCCCATAAGACTAAATCATATGCGTTATATTGATTGGGTTCTAAATCATCATTTACAAATGCCTGACGTCTCATAGCAAGATATTCCTGTGTATCCATTAGATCTAGACGGTTCGGAATGGTAGCAGCGCCAATGTAAATTTGTCCTTCCAAGCCAGCGTGCTTACCAATACCATTTTTCGTGGTTATAAGTATAACCCCGTTCGCTCCCCGAGAGCCGTAAATTGCGGTTGCATCTGCATCTTTCAAAACCTCAATACTCTCAATATTATTGACACTTAAATTGTTGAGTGGATCTATACCAGAACTTCCTAATAAGGAGTTACTCTCAATAGGAGTAGAATTTATAGGAACTCCATCAATGATATATAATGGAAAATTTCCGTCTTCCCGTAAACTGTTTTGCCCCCTAATTCGTATTGTAGAGGCCATACCTGGATGGCTGCCACCCGGAGTTATTACCAAACCAGCTACCCTGCCCTGTAAAGCCTGTAGCGGGCTTATTACAGGCTGTAATTCTATTTCTGCAGCAGTTACCCTAGAAATATTTCCAGTACTTTCTCTTTTAGTCGTATTGTAATATCCTGCATTTATTTGTACCTCATCAAGGGAGGATATATCTTCCTCAAGTTGTACATCGACCTCCTTTTCTCCATTTAAAGGAACCTCTAAGGTTTTATAGCCTATAAATGAAAATACTAAAGTGCTATTCTCTGCAACAGAAAGATTATAGTTTCCTTCCAGATTAGTAATAGTTCCAGTATTAGATCCCTTTAGCATAACGGTAACTCCAATAAGGGGTGACCCATCTTTATCTGTCACTTTCCCTGTTATTTGTTCTTGAGGAAACGAAGTGATTAATAAAGATTTATTGCCTGCAAAGGCAGTTTGAGCTAGAAATAAAAGTATCCCGCCCACAATAATTAGCGCCACCCATTTGAGGCGCGAGTAATTATTTTTCATAATTTTACATGTGTTTTAAATGAAACATTGTTTTATTTAAGCTTAGGCCTTCCCCACCGGACTCCAATCTTTAAGGGAAGGCTTCTTAGCTTAACACCTAGAAATAGGCTAATTCAAATTTTTTCTCATAAACAATTTCTTTTTTTTTAAGTTAACACCCCTATGTGTTAATGCTTATTATTTCATATATATTAGCCCAAAGTCTCAATGTGAGAGACCCCACCCAAAGCTGTTACTATAAATAGGGCACGTAACTGCAACCCACGGGATTGGTTATTGAATTTTCTTGTTCCCGCAAACAAGATTTTTTAAATACACTCCATATAGGAGTGCCGGCCACTTTGACCTTAAATTAGGGTATTGAGGTAGAAAATGCTTTTTAATGCGAAATCTAAATAGTTTAGAAGAAACACTTGCTTTAGAATATATAAGAAGAGAAATTGCCAGAATACAAAAAGGGCATGAAACTCAACTTATTGCATCAGCGGTACTGGTATACCTTGGAACAAATAAGAGAGCTCACGCCCCGGGTCGTGAACATCTTGCTTATCATCTCGTTCCTTAAAATTACCAGTTTTCTGATGCGAGACTGAAAGCGAATGCTTCTAATATTGTATTAAAAGAATCGCAATATATTAATTATGAATCAAATATATAAAATTTTTTCTATTGTGGTAACATTATACCACAATAATTATGTTAAAATTTTTGAGATTGCTTATGAAAGCAACTTTATATGAATACTGAATTATCGAATGAGGAATTCCTAATTAGATTTGGTGGAAAGCTTAAAAAATTACGCGTATTCAAAAACTTATCCTATAGACAGATGGCGCAGAGATGTGATTTAGACTATAGCTATATTAGTAAAATTGAAAAGGGTCAACACAATATTCAGTTAACTACAGTCTTAGAGCTTTCTAAAGGATTGGATATAATGCCAAAAGAATTATTTGATTTTTAATTTAATAAAGAAGAGGTTCAATATTAACTACTTTTAATTGATTTCGAAATATTTCAATTAATAATCAAGACACTCTTTAATTATTTACCTTCGATAAATCACTATACAAATCCAGTTTTTCCCCTGAAATAAAACTTATCTTATTTACAATTTTATTGCTTCTCACAACATATTCAATTTCAACGAAAAACATATTTATGGCGTAAAGAGCAAATTTGCTGTTTGATTCTATCCGGAATGTCAATAAAAATTCTTATTGAAAACCAGATAATATTCTTCTTATTCTTTTAGAAGCTATAATATTATCTATGGACTATTAACTGTATTAATAATTTCATTTAGAAGGGAGCTCACTAGTGTTAATTTAGGCACTCTGATAAAACTGCTAATATCTTTGAAAGCTTGCGTTTATCTTATAACATTCTTGAATAAATAAGTATATTGCTGTGGATATAAAATGACTGAATCTTTTTTAAGTGCGGGAGGACCACTAGTAATAATTTGGATTATTTACCTTGCCTATATGATAATTAAAAAAAAGGATAAAGAAAAAATCATAGAATTATTTTCTATGGGATTATTCTTTATTGCTATTTGGACATTGATTTACCTATTAATATTCTAAAATTCTGTTTATAAAATTTCTTTATAACCGACTTATTTTGGACGATTACCAACGCCTGATTATCCTACGGATAACCTAGCTCGCCAGCTCGCACTGTTTTTATATGGGACGTTGTAACTAATTAAAATTTAAAAAATGAATTTAAAAAAATCAATTTTATTACTAGTTATTTTATCTTCATTTTATTCTTGTAAAAAAACTAAATAATCAAAAAGCGAACAAAATAATGAACTTGAAAAAACAAAATTAGAAAATGATAAAATAAAAATTTTGAATTTCGGGACTTTTCATATGGGTTCTACAAGTGATGAACATTCCACAGAGTTTGATGAAAATAATAAAAAGAACAAAGATTCAGTACATCAAATAGCAAAAATGCTTTCCACTTTTAAACCAACTGTTATTATCGTGGAAAACACACCGAGCTACAATAAGAAATTACAAGAAAATTATCTGACTTATTTGAATAATCCAGACACTATTTTTAAAAACCAAGGTGAAGTAGAGCTTCTCGCTTTTGAAATAGGCCGATTATCTGAAACAAAAAGGATTTTTGGTATTGACCACAAATTAGGGTATAATTATAACATTGGTAATGAAGTTATAAATACAAATAACTCAATAACATATAATGAATATGATAGAGATCCGTTTAAATCAAATCCAGAGTTAGATATTGATTTTGATACTTTATCTCTTTTGGATAAACTCAAACTAACGAATAATCAAAAATATTTAGATTTTTTGATAGAAATTAATGCTGATATTCTTACTCATGTTGGAACAGATGAAAATTTTGAGGGAGCAGATGAAGCTGCTAAATATTATCAACGAAATTTGAGAATGTATTCTAATTTAAATCGGGTTTCATTAAAGAAGACAGACAGAGTTTTTATACTTATGGGCGCAAGTCACACAGCATTTTTTAGGGACTTTATAAGTAGAAGTCCAAAGTATGAAATGGTTAATACATTCGATTATATGGAGTAATTTAACTGGTTACAACATCGTTTAACAGCAAATAGCGGGCATTCTAGTGAAAAGTATTATTTTAGAGACTAAGTAACAAACAACAAAGCCGACAAGTTTGCGTCCCTATTCCACGCCACTTACGTTAAACAAGACCGTTATATCCAATTTTATTGTAACAAAATTTGAGAAAATTAATCATATCCATAATACTAATAAGTCAATTTTGCCTTGCGAAAAGTACTCCTGACATAAGCATTCTGACTTGTTCTCCAGGGGACGATGTATATTCCGTTTTCGGACATTCAGCTATTAGAGTTGTAGATGCTAATTCTGATATAGTTTACAATTTTGGAGTGTTTGATTTTGACACACCGAATTTTACCTTGAAATTCATTACAGGTCGTTTGAAATATCAATTAGGCATTCAAAAAACTGAAAATTTTATTAGAATATATTCAAGTGAAAATAGAAAAGTTTCAGAACAAAAATTAAATCTAAGCCAGCAGGAAAAAAAAAATTTAATAAGAAAACTAAACTTTTTATACAGACCCGAAAATAGATATTACATCTATTCTTTTTTAGAAAAAAATTGTTCTACCGAAATCCGTGATTTATTAATTGAAAATGAGGCGAAATTCCCTAATGAAAAATTAGAGGTAAGCAATAGAGATCTAATAAATTCTCATCTCCGAAAAAAACCTTGGCTTCAGTTTGGTACAAATCTAATGTTAGGGAAATCATTAGATGAGAAAAGTAGTAGATTTCAGAGTATGTTTTTACCTAAATATTTAAAAAGAGAAATCGATAATTCTACTTTAGATGGTCAAAATCTTGTAAATTCAGAAAAAGTCGTTAATAGGATAAAAAGTAAAAAAGAAACGTATTTACTAAAATGGATTTCACCAATAGTTATATTTTCAATTTTACTCTTATTTTATCTTTTAAAATTTTCTAAGAGATTTGAACTGATTTTTACTTTTTTAATAGGCAGTATTGGATTACTATTACTGATAATGTGGATATTTTCAGAGCATCCGGAAGTAAAGAATAATTTAAATATTCTTTGGTGCAATCCACTATATTTATTCTACATTCCCCTTATTTACAAAAGACAATTAAAAAAATATCTGCCCTATATATTATTATCAATGATCTTGGTTTCTATTGGCGTCTGGATTACTAATTATCAGTCATTTGATATAGGTATAATTCCTGTACTAATTATTTTAGTCTTGATTAATGTTAGGAACATAATAAAACTGGATATAACATCGTTTAACAGCAAATAGCGGGTATTTTGGTGAAAAGTGTTATTTTAGACACCAAGAAACAAACAACAAAGCCGACAAGTTCGCGTCCCTACTCCACGCTACTTGCGTATAACAAGACCGTTGTAAAGCATTTTTAAATAGACTTCCAGTATCAAATATTATTAAATACTCAAAAGAACTTCATTCCTCACGAACAATACTTTAGTGCCTTCAAAAAATGATTTCTCCTTGTAAAGAAAATCATTTACTTTTTCTTTGGTGTCGATAATTTCAATGATTTGTGGATGATTGAAATCTTTGATTTCAGCACGACCCCAATTAATCTTATTTTTTTTAAAATAACCCTTTGATACATTAAAACTAAGAACTTGGTCTAAGTCCTGATTTTTTGCCTTCTTTATTATTTCAGTAGCAAAATCAAAATTAAGCCTTTGCCAAATAGATAGATTTTTGGCCTTTTGACCAAATTCAAAATATATTCTTACGGTAACGAATTCCTTCATTTTTGATTTCTTTTATTTTTAATTTCAGATAATTGTAGACCCTTTTCTTTTGTATATAATGGATGTTTAGGACTTCCAATAATTTGTGAGGAATATACTCCTGAATGTCCAGAAAACAAATATGCTGTACTGCAAGCAAGAGCAATAAAGACTCCTGATTCTATGCCAAATAATTCAATTCCCATTACGGTACAAGCTAGTGGTGTATTTGTTGCTCCTGCAAAAACGGCAACAAAACCCATCCCAGCCAATAAACTCATAGGTAATGGAATGAACCAGATCAATACATTGCCTAAAGTAGCTCCTATATAAAACAGAGGTGTAACTTCACCACCTTTAAATCCTGCTCCTAGAGTAAAAGATGTGAAAAGAACTTTCAATAGAAAATCATATGAATTCAAATGAATATTAAAAGAGTCAACTATGGTTGGAAGCCCTAATCCGATATACTTTGTGGTTCCCAAGAAGTATATTGAAATAGCTAAAATCACACCTCCAATGACCGGACGTAAAGGCGGATAACCGACATATTTCTTAAAGAGACTACTCCAAAAATGAGTCGATTTTGAAAATAACATTCCAACAAGACCAAAAATAATTCCAGCTAATAATGCCCATAGAAGATTTTCAGGATTCATATTAGCAACTTCTTTGATATTATAATCAGTATGAGAAACATTCCATACTCTACAAAAATAATCTGCTAAAACTGCAACAATAAAACTTGGAATGATGGCATCTAATCTAATCCTTCCTAAAACCAGAACTTCTAGAGCAAATATACCACCAGCTAACGGAGTTCCAAAAACAGAAGCAAATCCAGCACTTATACCAGCAATTAAGACGATTTTACGATCCCTTTTGGATAACTTAAATAATTTAGTGAAGCGATCAGCAACTGCACCACCTACTTGTACTGCTGTTCCTTCCCTTCCCGCTGAACCACCAAAAAAGTGGGTTATGACAGTACCAAATAGGACTAAGGGAGCCATTCTAAATGGTATTATTTTTTTAGGAGAATGAAATTCCTCTAGCAGCAGATTATTCCCCTTGACAACACTATCACCATAGAGATAATAAGATAAACCTATAATAAAACCTCCTACAGGAAGTAGCCATATAATCCATAAATGTGATTCCCTCCAGTTAGTAGCCCATTCCAGACTGATTAGAAAAAATGCTGAAATACTCCCTACTATTGCGCCGATTAATGTGCAAATCAATAACCATTTAAAAAGATAAAGTAGCGATGGAATTTGTTCAATTGAGGTTAGAAAACTTCTTAGTTGTTTCTTTTTCATTTTGCCTTGATATAATGATACTACTATGGCTTTTGCCATTAAAAGTAGAAGTCATTAGTTTCAATAGAAACAGTTCAAGGCAGACCTCATTGCCAAATGAAGTGCAAACATAATAAAAAATTTTGTATAAAAATTAATTATCTAAAAAAAACGCTTTACAACATCGGTTCCTATGCGCAATAGCGGGTATTTGATTAAAAAGTAATATTTTAGAACCAAGAATCAAAAAATTAAGCCGACAAGAACGTGTCCCTGCCCCACAATACTTGTCCTTAACCTAGACCATTGTTTGCCATATTTAAGAGGGCTATATTTGCCAAAATTTAAAAGGTGAGGCTTAAAAGAAGACGCAAATTAATAACGTATTTAAATATTTTGGATCAACCCATTACATTTAATCCTTTCGTCTTTAGTCGAACTTTTTTATTATGGGCAATTCTAGGATTGATTGGTGGGATTATCGCAGGGTTATATTGGATTGTTCTTGAATTTTTAACCTATAAAATTGCTTTATTCGAAGGCTGGCAAGTTATTCCCGTAATGTCTATATGTGGGCTTTTAGCAGGGTTAATTATTCATTTTATTGGTGATCCAGGAGAGATTCATCTGATTGTAGATAACATTAAATTCAACAAAGGAAAACTTGATCCCAAGAATAATCCTTCTATGATTTTGTCATCTTTACTTTGTGTTGCATCTGGAGGAAGTCTTGGTCCTGAAGCTCCTTTAGTTCAAGTAACAGGTTCTACGGGTACATGGCTTGGAAAAATATTTAGACTAAAAGGTGAAGAATTGAGATCTTTAAGTATAGCCGGAATGGCATCTGGATTTACTGCATTATTTGGTGCACCTTTAGGCGGAAGTTTGTTTTCATTAGAAATTTTACATCATAAGCATGCGCTTGAATATTACAAGGCAATCATTCCTGCGTTAGTTGCAAGTAGTTTTAGTTATGTGATTTTTGCATTAATCGTTCATCTTGGACTTGGTGCTGTTTGGGACTTATCCACTTATGAATATTCTGGAGTGTTTGATTTTGGAAGTGCAATTCTATTTGCGATAGCAGCTACTGCTATTGGATGGGGATTTATTTATTGTGTTAAATTTTTCAAATCCCTATTTGAAAAACGACCAATTCCAATATATATTAAAACATTAGTTGGTGGAATCTTACTTGGAATTATATCCTATTATTTTCCGCTGACCAGATATTTTGGTCATCATGAAATAAATGAACTATTGACAAATGACCTAGATCTAAACATTCTAATTTTAATTTTAATTTTTAAAATAGTTGCTATTTCAATTACGGTCACTTCAGGTTGGAGAGGTGGTTTTATTATTCCCTTATTTTTTGTCGGAGCAACATTAGGATTGATTATTAACCAGTTATTTCCCAGTACTAATCTCACTTTGGCTATTATAAGTTGTATGGCAGCAATTAATGTTTGCGTTACTCGAACACCAATGAGTACAACAATTTTATTAGCAACACTTACAGGGTTTTCTTATTTTATCCCGATTTTATTCGCAAGTTTGACAGGTTATTTCTTAGCACCAAAAATTCCGTTTATAAGTTCACAGATGGGAAATGGAGAAAAAATACGGCACACAACAAAGTCGGTTAGGCGCAAATAGCGGGTGTATCAGTAAAAAGTTATATTTTAGAGGCCAAGTAAAAAACAACAAAGCCGACAAGAACGCGTCCCTACTCCACGCTATTTACGAACCAAGACCGTTAGCACATTATAGAAACTGAACTATGAAAGAAATATTATTAAATACAGTACTATTTTTTGCGATTTCTTGTAATGCACAAGAAAAAAAGCAAACCGAATTCACCTATGAAAATTTTGATAATGAAATATTAAAATATGAACCAACTAAAAAAAGTGGGGTATCAGAAAATGATTTTGAAAAGGGCGTTTTCAAATTAAATGAAACTAAAGCGGCAGTCAAAAATAATGTTGAAAATCTCACTTATGCTGACTATTGGAATATTACAATGGCATTTGTAAACTTAAAAGAATTTAATAAAAATATAGAAATAGCATTTAAGAAGGCGATTGAATTAAATTCTACAGATGTTTGTTCAATCATTAAAGTTTATGGCAATTCTCAACTCGATATAAGAATTCCGGAAACTTTTTACCCGTTTATAAACAGCTGCGATAACGCTATTAAAACAGTCAACTTTGATGCAAAAACATATTCAGACAAATACAATTTAAACTTAGAATTAGTTTCATTGATTAATGAAATACAATCAAACGATATTAAGTTTAGGTTTGGCAAATCAGACTTTTCAAAACAAAGCCCTTTAGACGAGCAAAATCAAAAACTTATAGATTCATTACTTTCAAAGTATAATACCTACATAGGCAAAACACTGGTAGGTAATAAGTTTGAAAGTACCATGTGGGCAGTTATCCAACATTCAAATATAGAAATGATGGAAAAATACTTGCCAATTATTCAAAATGCTGTAGAGAATAAAGAATTAGACATCGTTCCTTTTAGAATGTTGATTGATAGAATTTATTCTAGGAAAGAGGGATATCAGATTTTCGGAAGTCAACAAGGAGTTAAATTAGCCAGTGAAAAAACGAGAAAAGAAGTCATTGAAAAATATAAATTAGAATGAACCATGAGCCTTAAAACGGTCACCACAAATAGCGGGTATTCTAATGATAAGTGAAATTTTAGAGACCCGCTAATAAAGCAACTAATCGTCCCTACTCCATACTTGTCTTTAATAGAGACTGTTGGAGCCAAATTTCTTATATGGCTATTTCGGAGTGATGGTGCCAGAATAAGCGCAAATCGTATTTTTCATACCTTTAGTTTAGAAGGAATTATTAAAATCAACATATGAAAAGATTAGTATTTATTATTATCTCGATTTTAGCATTTGTTAATTGTAGTACTAAAGAAACTCAAAATTATATGACCTATGATTTAATTGGGGAAGGGAATTTGTATGGAAATGGTGAAGAAAATATTGACGAGCATTCACTGATAATTAAAAGTGAACAAGAATGGAATGATTTGCTGGATAAAATTAATTCCATAAATAATGAGTCGGATAAATTTACCGAAACTGAAATCGATTTTTCAAATAACATAATTATTGCAATTTTTGATGGAATTAGACCAACGGGTAATTATCAGATTGAAATCAGCAATATTATAGATGGAGATAAATCTATAATTGTTAAAACACAGACTTCAACTCCTAAAGGCATTGCACCACAAGTTATCACACAACCTTATTTTATTGCCAAAATTCTTAAAACAAACAAAACAATAATTTTTGAGTAAATAACTGAAATGGAATTAGAATATCTGAATAGTATCAAAAGACAATTTGAATATTATAAATCTGTTGGAGAAAAGACTTTCGACCAACTAGATGAAAAGGATTTTTTCTGGCAGTTCAATAATGAATCAAATTCCATTTTTATCATTGTGCACCACCTTTCAGGCAATATGAAATCACGTTGGACAGATTTTCTTACCTTAGACGGAGAAAAAGAATGACGGAATAGGGATTTAGAATTCGAATCGGTTATAAGAACAAAAGAGGAACTTTTATCAAAATGGAATGACGGATGGGAATGTTTGTTCGATGCTTTGAATTCCATAAATAAACAAAACTTTGATACAGAAATTCACATCCGAAATCAGTCACATTCTATTATTGAGGCTTTAAATCGACAGTATGCTCATTATTCATATCACATCGGACAAATCATTTATATTGGCCGAATGATTAAAGGTAAGGAATGGAAGAGTTTGACAATACCCAAAGGGAAATCCTCTACTTTTAATGATGAAAAATTCTCGAGAGGAATACACAGAGGACATTTTACAGATGATTTAAAATAAAAAGAACCATTGCCAACAAAGAACTGAGTCTAAAACAAAGTTCTTTTAGTTCAATTATATCAATCGGGGCTTAGTAGATAACGTGTAAAAGATAAGAAAACACGTTTTCAAACTAGACATAAAAAATAGAATACTCAGAATTTTATTTCAAGAACTAATTAAATTAAAGGCTATTCGAATAACAGCCCACTAAGTCTTTCCATGTTAGATATTCCATAATCCAACTTTTGTTCTATGATAAAAAAAGTCATTAAAGTGGGTCAGGAACTAATAATTTAATAAGTTTGTATTGTAAACTTTAGGGGTGTTCTAAATTTTTAGAACTGAGAAAAACCCTTTGAACCTGATCCGGTTAGTACCAGCGAAGGGAAAAGTAACAAACACATTTCTATATGTGTTACACACTTTTTATAATTGTACATACTCCTAAAATGTACATTCATTTCAAAACTACCCTTTCTCAAAGCTTTTAAAATTTACAGCATATTTAAAAATATTCTGTACTATGATAAAATTACTGGTTAATGAGAAATCTATAGAAATCAGCAACGATTTCAACATCCTTCAATTACTTAATCAAATAAACTCACCTCAAGATGGTATAGCTGTAGCAGTTAATAATACCATTATTTTGAAAAATTCATGGGAGTCTAAAACATTGTTAGAAAATGACAATGTTTTAATAATTCAAGCCACTCAAGGAGGCTAATAACTCCATTCAATACAAACATATTTACTTAATATCATTCCATTATGAAAAATAAGGACACCGCACCAAAACAAGGAACAATAACAAGACAGTCATTTCCTAATTCTAAAAAAATCTACGTAGCAGGTAAAATTTACCCAGAAATTAAAGTTGGGATGCGTGAAATATCTTTAAGGGATACGAAAGATTCTTTAACAGGGAAAATGTCTTCCAATGAACCTATAACAGTATATGACACCTCTGGCCCCTATACAGACCCTAACAAGGATGTTGATATACATCAGGGAATTGAAAGAATCCGTGAGCAATGGATTCTAGACAGAGACAATGTGGAAGAATTAGATGAGTTTTCTTCAGACTATTCTATGCAGCGTTTAAACAACAAAGACTTGGACCATATGCGCTTCTCATTGTTGAAAAAACCACTACGCGCAAAAGAGGGGCATAATGTAACACAGTTGCATTATGCTAAAAAAGGAATTATTACTCCAGAAATGGAATATATCGCCATTCGTGAAAATCAACGAATAGATGAAATGACCGAAATTAGAAAGCAACATAAAGGAGAACACTTTGGCGCCTCAATTCCTGCTAAAATCACTCCAGAATTTGTTCGTGAAGAAGTTGCAAGAGGTCGTGCTGTAATCCCATCTAATATCAACCACCCCGAAGCCGAACCTATGATTCTGGGTAGAAATTTCTTGGTAAAAATAAACGCTAATATTGGAAATTCTGCTACTACATCTTCCATTGAAGAAGAAGTTGAAAAAGCGGTTTGGGCATGTCGATGGGGAGCAGACAATATAATGGACTTATCTACTGGTCAAAATATCCATGAAACCCGGGAGTGGATTATTCGTAACTCTCCAGTACCGGTAGGAACGGTGCCAATTTACCAGGCATTGGAGAAAGTAAATGGTATTGCCGAAGATCTAACTTGGGAAATATTTCGTGATACGTTGATTGAGCAGGCAGAACAAGGAGTAGATTATTTTACGATCCATGCCGGAGTGTTGTTGCGTTATGTGCCTATGACCGCCAATCGGGTAACAGGAATCGTCTCCCGTGGAGGTTCAATAATGGCAAAATGGTGTTTGGCCCATCATAAAGAAAGTTTCTTATACACCCATTTTGAGGATATCTGTGAAATTTTAAAGAAATACGATGTTGCTTTCTCGTTAGGAGATGGATTACGCCCAGGTTCCATAGCCGATGCAAATGATGAAGCCCAGTTTGCTGAACTGGAAACCTTAGGAGAGTTAACAAAAATTGCACGTAAACATGAAGTACAGTGTTTTATCGAAGGTCCGGGTCACGTGCCTATGCATATGATAAAGGAAAATATGGAGAAGCAAATTGAAGTTTGTGACGAAGCGCCATTCTATACTTTAGGCCCACTGACCACCGATATTGCTCCAGGTTACGACCACATAACTTCCGGTATTGGTGCTGCAATGATTGGTTGGTTTGGGTGTGCGATGTTATGTTACGTTACACCAAAAGAACATTTAGGATTACCTAATAAAGAAGATGTGCGTGTAGGCGTGATAACCTATAAAATAGCTGCGCATGCTGCTGACTTGGCAAAAGGACATCCAGGGGCCCAACATAGGGATAACGCCTTGAGCATGGCTCGTTTTGAATTTCGCTGGGAAGATCAATTTAATCTAGGTCTGGATCCAGAGCGCGCACTAGAGTATCACGATGAAACGCTACCTGCAGATGGGGCAAAATTAGCCCACTTCTGTTCCATGTGTGGACCCAAATTCTGTTCCATGAAGATCTCCCATGAAGTGCGAGACTTTGCAGCTAAAAATGATATTGTGGAAAATGAGGTTATCCAAAAAGGGATGGATGAAAAATCTCAAGAATTTAAAGATAAAGGTTCAGAAGTATATTTGTAAATTATGGTAATAGTTATTGCTCCCGAAAAAGATATCAAAGATGAAATAAACATTCTAAACCAACTTTTCGAAGCTGGCTTAGAATGCTATCATCTTCGTAAGCCCGAAAAAACTCATGAAATGCATCGTGAATATTTGAAGCAAATCGATTCAAAATATCACAACAAAATTGTAGTGCATTTTTCTCACGAGTTGGTGAATGAATTCAATTTAAAAGGCATTCATTTTCAAGAACAAAAAAGAATAGAGAATATAGACAATCCAGGGAAATATTTTAAAAACTTGGAGATGTACGGTAAAACAATTAGCTCCTCTTTTCATGAACCGGAAGATATAGAAAATTGCTATTTCGAGTTTGATTATCATTTACTAAGTCCAGTATTTACATCGATATCCAAACAGGGATATGAAGGTCGTGGTTTTGATGTGAATCATATTGATAAAACCATAATCGGAATGGGCGGTGCCACTTCAGAAAACATCGAATCTTTTAAAACTTTAGGCTATAAAGGTGTGGGTATTTTAGGAGGGATTTGGAACAGCAATAAACCTGTGGATGCTTTCAAAGAAATAAAAAAACTATTTTGAGTAAACACAAATACACATTAACAATTGCTGGACATGATCCTAGTGGCGGTGCGGGGATCACTTCAGATATAAAAACATTTGAAGCCCATGGCCTGTATGGGCTATCTGTATGTACGGCTATCACGGTCCAAAACGATATCAAATTTAAATCCTGCTGCTGGGTATCTACTGATACTATTTTAGCTCAAATAGAAATCTTATTTAAACAATTTGAAATCAAGGTAGTGAAAATCGGGATTGTTGAATCTTGGCAAGCATTGCTGCTGATTTTAGAAAAACTACATACATCAAACCCTAAAATAAAGGTCATTTTAGACCCCATAATTAAAGCAAGTGCAAGTTTTGATTTTCATTCAAATGAAGAACAGAATTTACTGGATAAAATTTGGAAACACTGTTATATCATAACTCCAAACTACGACGAAATTCAAAGTTTATATCCTGAAAAGA
>JBBSUQ010000006.1:0-36220 GCA_038234235.1 Flavobacteriales bacterium | reverse complement strand
TTGAAGGTATGACAGATCCACAAGATGCATCGGTTATTTATGCGTTGGAAACAAATGACGGAAATAAAGGTATTATAATTGACGCGTATGGAAGTGATGCTACTGCAAGAATAGCCGATTTCTTAAGGAAAATTGAAGAGGTAAAAAACTAAATGGTTGTTTAAATTAGATCAATGAATTTTTTTGAGTTATTTCTCCAAACCAAATTCAGATATTAATCCAAAATGGTCGGAGTGAAGGTACTTCGACCTTTTTATTTGTACAATTTTAAATTCTTTTGAAACAAAGAGATGATCTACTGGAAAGCGCATCCACCAATGGTTGGCATTAAAAGTGTTGTAAAGACCACGACCAATTCTAGGATCTTTTAATTTGCTGATTTCGAGAAAACTTTTAGTGGTAGCAGACCATGCTATGTCGTTTAAATCTCCTACAACCAATGTTGGTTTAGTTTCTTCGGAGACCATAGTCGCTATCTTTTTCAATTCATTGTCTCTTTCGATGCTGGTAGAATATTCTGTGGGTGAAGGCGGAGGCGGATGGGCAACTATTAACCGTACGAGAGATTTCTCATATTCTAAATATGTAAAAACACTTGGAATATCTTTTTCTACCAAAAATTTGTACTCTGCATCAATTAATTTAAATTTCGATAAAATAGTAATTCCATACCTGTTTTCCATTGGAACAATAAATCTATAAGGAAAGGCATCAATACTCGGCTGAATGTTCTTTATCCAGTTGGAATTTGTTTCTAAAAGCACGACAATATCTGGGTTAATTTCCGAGATATATGTATTGATGTCTTCGAAATCATTATTGCTTTGTAGCACATTTAAGGAGAATAATTTGATGGTTGATACATTTTCCAATTTACCAAAATCTGGGACGGATTTAGAATAAAAAGGAGTGTATTTTATAATCTTTAGCAAATTGATTATTACACATAAGATAAAAAACAGCAGAGTAATATAAAAAAAGTCGGAGGTTATAAAAATAAAATAGATACAAGATATTACTAATCCCAAAATCGATAAACAAAGCAATTGTAAACGACCAAAACCCAAATCTCTTACTATCCAATGCTTAATAGGTAAAAATGGCAGAATCGTAAATAATAAAATAACTATTGAAAATAAAAACATTGTGTCTAAACTTTAAATATTAATCTTCATTAATTTATAATTTTATTCTTTTTCTTCCAACTGTTTTTTGTCCAATATTCCTTTAGGAATCGTTAACGCAAACGTAACCTTTAAAAATCCTCCAGGATTTTGCGAGCCTTGCAATAAAATTTGATTATTTCTTGCTTGTGTATCTGTTATTCTTGAGGAAACATTAAAATTATAACCCATCTCCAACCCTAAAGAGAAAAATTTAAGTACTTGATGTTGAATTCCCATCGACATTTGTATTTCAGTTGTATTCAAAGTAAAAGTTTCTTTGGGGCCAATCATTACGGGCGAATTGTTCAATATATATCTATTGGATTTCAAAGAATAAGTTCCGGTGAAAAAAGTTTTTTCCCAAGGATGAAAATATAAATTTATCAAAGCTGGAAATACAGATTCAAAACCTATTCTCTTATTTTTCCAATAAGTGATGTAAACTGCTGGGTAGAATGTTAGACGTCCGGGTTGGTATGCGAAAAAATAAGAACCTGCTAAGGCAAATTTTTCAGAATAGCGTTTTCCCAACAAACCTGTATGCTGAACTCTCACGAAATTCGAAAATGCAGTATGTCTATTATCATAATCGCCACTTAACTGAACACCTGTTTTGAAACCTAAAAATCTTTTACGTTTCATGGTATAGTTTACATAAGTATCAAATCTAACTTGTTCAAATTTTCGGTTATTTACATTTCTAAAAGGAGAGTCGCCATTTAGATCATCCCTATCAAATTGGTAACGCTGATAATGATGCTGAAATCCACCAATTACAGATAAGTGTGGTCTAATATATATTGGAAATTTCAATTTAAATAAAGCTTCATCTTGAGATTTTACAGTGCCATTATATTCATTTCCAAGACTATCTGTATAAGTGAGATTTACTTTTCCGTATCTATAATATTCATAACTCATGAACTTCGGCGGTGGTCCCCAATCTACTCTTGGTCCAGAGGCAGAGAATAATTCTCCTTGCGGATTAATATCTTCAGCTATGGTTTGTACGCCTTGCTGTAAATCTTGTGCATAACTTATATTTGCTAGAGATATGATCGTGAAAACGATAATTCTTTTCATATTTAATATTAATTAAAAGAAGAAATTAGAAGTAATTCTCAGAAATGCTCCTTCTGCACTATATCCCAGCCCTCCACTTATCACAAATGCATTGTAAAAATTCAACCATAATCCACCTCCATAGCCACTGTGGAATTTTTTTAAGTTTGGAATAGTGTTATCGAAAACTGCACCATTATCAAGAAATCCAAAAATTCCCCATTGGCCATTTACTAAATAATTTTGGATTTTGAATAAGGGTGCGCGAACTTCAATACTTTGATAAAAACTATGTCTTCCTGTAAATCTATCTCTTCTATAACCCCTTAAGTTGGTGACTCCGCCTAAATAAGCTTGATGATAAAAAGGTAAATCTCCAAAATTCATTTCGCCACCTAAACGCAGTGCAAAGGTTATATTTGATCTCCAAACAGGAGTCGTGTAAAAAACCAAATCTGCTCTAGTTTTAACAAAACTATAAGGATCAGAATCAATACTGTTTCTATATGCAATATCAGTTTTAAATTTAACACCTCTTGTTGGTGCTAATTTTCTGTTGGTGTAATCTAAATTAAATTCTGTGAAAGCTCCTAAAAAATTATATGTTTTACCAACCATAAATTCATTTTGACCAAATGAATTAAAAATACTATCAGCTGTGCGGGTAACTTCTGCAAAATCATATAATGGACCAAATCTGAAATATACATTGTCATTTTTTCTTTTTGTCATTCCAACTGAAAAAGCGTAATAATTTAATCCAATTCTAAAATTTCGAATATCGGCATCTTTTCCTGGATCAACCGAGTTATTGCCCTGACCAAAATAATTTCTTACGTAATCTGGTCCATCTAATTTTACAGCAATATTCAGTCCTGTTAAATCATTAAATGCTGAAGGATAATCTGCGTATCCTTCTAAATTATAAGCTGAAGTTGTTGTTGATTTGTTACCTCGCAATAAATATTGGGCTTGATATGGCGATCTTCTAAATCCATTTTTAGTATATAATATTCCAAGACCTGGAGAGAAACCGAAATCGGGATCAAACTGAAAAAACAACATTGGTTTTGTGGTATTGTGCTTAAATTCTTTATAGTTGTAAGCAATAATATTAGGAGATTTGACAATTCTCATGCGCGTTTCTTCGGTAGCAGCATAAATATTTTTATTTTTTTTGTCTGCATCGTAATCGTAGTATTTAGTATTTTGCTTTATACTTCTAATTTTAGATGTGTTTGAAAAATAATCTTGATCATTACCTCCAATAATTCTTGTATAAATTGCTTTATGGGCTTTACCTGTAATCACAATACTGTCTTTTCCATCCAAAGTATAAATTCTTATTTCTTTGGTTTCGCTTCTTTTAAAGTAACGGCTGTAGATTTCTTGTTCTATTTTATCTTTTTCTTCGCCATTTTTTAAATCTTGAAAAGTTCTTTTGTAAACTTTTATTTCAGTATCTCCGTTTTCTAATCTGTTTACTTTGATGTATTCATTTTTGTCAGTTAAAACTACGTCAACTTCTGCAGCTAAAAATTTATAATATTCCTTTGCGTATTTAACAAGATCGTCTCTTCTTTGCTTCAATTTGGCAATAATTTCATCTCCAGAAATAGCAAAAATTTCGGGAGGCATTTGATGTACAGCTTCAGAAATAACTTCATCACTTAAATCTATCTGCATTTTTTCTGCAGTTTTAATCCAGTCTTTTTGTTCTAATCTTCCTAAAACAAACTTATCTAAATGTATTGCTTGTTGCATTAGTCCAATTAAATCTACTATTTCATAATCAAAATGGGTTAACAATCTTTGGTAAAATCTTGAAGAAATTATTTTGGAAAGAACACCTTCGTATTGTACAAAAACTTGATCTCTATCTCGAGGTACTGGTCGAAAAACTGTTCCTTTGTCTTTATTGTCAAACTCTGCCCAACGCCATTGGTCTTCATGTCTATCCCAATCACCAATCAGAACATCTAATAATCTTGCTCTCACATAATCATTCGCATCTACTGTATTATCGTTGTCTTTTTTAAGTTTTTGAATCATAGACTCAGTACTTATTACATTTTTCGATCTTCCAAATTGTCTAAATTCTGAAAGATTTTCGTCTGGTCTGATTTCTACAAGTGTAATTTTACCTGCCATATCATCAATAAATTCACCCAAGCTAGGTGTGAATGGAACATACAGAATTCGCGGGTCTGTATGGAAAACATCTACAGCTGTTGCTAATTTTGGTATAACTAATGCACCATAAGGGTGAGAAGTAGAAATTTGATCTTGCAAAATATCTTTGGCAAAAGTATTTCTAAAACCTTCTGGCAATACTGAAGATGCATCTTTATCAACCGATCTACAGGTATATTGATTTCCATCACCGGCATCGCAACGAAGTGATGTTGTTTGTTTCCCTCCTCCTAATTTTATGGGTGTAAGTCCTCCATAATCGCTTTTCATGTCGAGGTATTTAAATTTAACAGGCTCAGACCATTCTGCACGGTAAGTTTCTCCAACCAACGCTCTAACCAAAAATGATTTTCTGTCATAATCGGTTTCAATTGATTTTACAATTGTGCTATCTTTATAGTTAGGTATTTGGCGCTCGGAGACCAAGTTATTTTCTTTAGGTTCTATGGCGTATAGTGGTTTTTTAAATAATAGAATTCCATTAATACTATCTTTGTGTGCCTGCCAAAATTCAACCCAAGCTTGACCATTTTTGTAATAATTTACTATTGCGAAGCCTTTTTCTTTGGCTAAAAATTGAGCTTTGTCACCACTTACTAAATACTTTGATTTTGAACCTGATCCACTTACAATATAATGGGTTTGGTCTTCGCTGTGTAATTGTAAATTATGTTCATGACCTGCCGCCATTATTACTTTATCTTCATCTTTCAGTATGGCCATCATGCCATTTTTCAATCTTTGGAAAGTTGGACTACTGATATCTTCAGGAGATATTCCATACTTTCTCATTAAAGGATATATACTACCAATGATAGGTAAAGGAATGTAGTAATTGTCTTTTATTAAGGTTAGTGGAAATATATGATCTAATAGCGAAAAATGTCCGCCATGATTTCCATTAGAAATTAGTGGATGGTGCATTACAACCATAATGTGTTTTCCACGGTTTCTTCTCAATGTATTTCTGAATTGTAGAAGAAAATCGTATTCATCTGAAATATCGCAGACACTGTATGCTCCACCGGGTTTTAGACCTGGAAAAAGCCACCATTCAGAGTCTATTACAATCATAGTGATTTGATTGTTTACTTTTATCTCTATCGGGCCTGGACAACCTTGAGTTGGCAAAAATGCTAAAGAATCTTGCAAGTATTCCGATACAAATTGTTGTTCTCTAATTATCCATTTTAAACCATCGGATTTGCTTTTGTGCCAATCGTGATTTCCGGGAATCATTAATGGATTTGCACCAGTGTTTTTTATGGCATCTAATTGTTTTACCAAACGTGCTCTGGCGGTTTCATAACTGTTATCGGATGTGTCTGGCAAACCATAATCGTAGATATTATCTCCGAGAAACACCACCATTTTATTCGCATTCGTAAAGCCATTTGTTGCAACGGAATCGGCCGATAGTTTTCTATTTAGTAGCTCTAAAGTTGGGTCTGGAGTATCTAAATTAGGATTTCCACAATCTCCAACTAAATAAATTTGTTGAACCAACTTTTCATTTTCTGGAACATTATTATCTTTTTTCCAATTTTTATCTGCTTTACTAAACCACGTGCTGTGCACGCCACAGCTACTTAAAGCTATAGAAAAAATTACTACGGCAAATATATTTTTAATCATGATATGAAAATTTTAATAAAGTGGCAGTTTTGCCGTTACTTCGTTCTGAGCTAATATAGAGATTTCCTTTAGGATCAAAGCAGAGACCTTCTGGTTGAAGGAGAACATCTTTAGGTAAAAGACATACTTTTTCAAGTTTTCCTTGGGTATTTAATATTAACAAAAGACAAGAAGTTCCAGAGATTAAATAATATTTTCCGTTAATTGGATGAATAGCCAGTGCACTTGGCCCTAGCAAACCTGCTTCGTCTCTTGTACTGAACATTTTTCTCATTTTAAATGCAAAACGATCAAAAGAATTATGCAACAACAGTCTTTTAACATCATCATAAAATAATGGAAATTCTTTTCGGGGTTTTGTTGAGAAATTTTCATCGATGGAGTAAATCATTTTATCGGCTCCTTTAACATTGCCTTTTGCAGCAATATAATATCTCTTTGTGATATAATTAAAACAAAAACCTTCGCAGTCTTCATCTAATTTGGTTTCAATTTTTCGAGTTTTATCAATATGATCTCCATGAAATCCTTTAAGTTCAAAAATATCTCCATCACTTTGCAGGGCATAAGCTACACTGTCTTTAAATGTTAAACCTTCGTAATCACCACTGCTGTCAAAGCCATAAGAATCTAGAATTTTTCCATTTAAAGAATTGATAAAGTAAATTACACCTTTTTCATCACAGATGGTCATCAATGTAGTTGAATCAAAGTATTGGAGATCTGAAATTTCGTTCAGTTTCGCATCTAATTTTACAACATAGTCTGGTTCAAAGAAATTATAATGATCAGTATTATCTGCATTTTTAGAACTACAAGATATAAAAAATAAAAATATACTTACTAGCGAAGCAGTAAAGCAGACATATTTATTTAAAAGGAGTTTCAATTTTGCGCTGTGTAATTATTGTTGCGTAATTATTGTTGTTTAATTATTGTTGTTTAATTATTGTTGTTTAATTATTATTGTTTAATTATTGTTTTGTAACTTTTAATAATGAACCATCAAAGTTAGAAGCTTAAACCGATGAAAAAAGTATTTCATGCAATAAATTATGTAGTTTTAAGATAAAATAACAATTAGTTGAAAGTAAAATAAAATAATCTTAACTAATCTTACAGATTAAAATGCTTTATTTGGCATTAATTCAATCGAGGATAAAAATTATTTTCAGTTTTAAAATAAAAATAACATGGCAAATTCAGATAAAGACAACAAAGATTCAAAAGGTAAAAACAATAAATTAAAAAAAAGTAAATTAATACAAGAAGTCGATAAATATGTCTTTAAGTTTCTTTCAGAAAACTTACCAGATGAAATGCTGTATCATGATTTCGTACATACGCAAGAGACAGTTGAAGCTGTTGAGGAAATTGCGGCATATTATGATTTATCTGACAATGATTTTGAAAGTTTGCTTTTAGGGGCTTATTTTCATGACATTGGATATACCCGCATATATATTAATCATGAAGAAGAGAGTAAAAAAATAGCTCGTGAGTTTTTAGAAGGAAAAATTTCTGAAAACCAGTTAGCTCTGGTACTTGATTTAATAAATTCTACCAAATTTACGCAGCCCAAAGAAGGTTTACTTCAAGAAATTCTTCATGACTCTGATGTAATTAATATAGGTAAAAAAAAATTCTTCAGAAAAGCTGTAATGTTGCGTTTAGAGTGGGAGAAATATCTAGATTTGAAGGACACAGATATAGAATGGAATGATAGACAATTACAATTTTTAATGCAACAAAAGTTTTTAACAAAATATGCGCAGTTAGAATATCAGAAAGGTCGCAATAAAAATATTGAAAGTTTAAAAAATGAAATGGTGAAAACCGAAGTTAACGATGTTAAGCGTAATAAAATTGGACGAGGAATTGAAACCATGTACCGAGCTGTTTATCGTTCACATATTGATTTGAGTAGTATGGCCGATCAAAAAGCAAATATGATGATTAGTATAAACACTATTCTCGTATCAATTGTTATGGCAGCCATTGGTTCCGGATTTACGTTCACCGGTCACGATTTTATTAAACACCTTCGTTTCGTGGTTCCTATGGGAATTTTAATTTTTGGTTGTTTAATTTCTGTTGCATTTGCTATTATTTCTGCAACACCAAAGGTTACACGCAAAAAAGTTTCAACACAAGATATAACTGAAAAAAAATCGAGTGTTTTGTTTTTTGGAAATTTTGTTCAACTTAAATTGAAAGATTTTATTGAGAGTTTAAATTTATTAAGAGAAGACCAGGATGTAGTTTATGATCACATGACAATTGATTTATATTATTTAGGACATGTACTTCAAAAGAAATACAAATTATTGGCCAAATGTTACATCAGTTTCTTGATAACTATCATTTTGAGTGTTATGACGTTTTTAGTGATATTTATTGTTTCACAGTAAACAGGGTTAATCGAAATTTTTAAATTTTCCCAGAGAATAATTTAAGTTTAAAATATAATTTTTAATGGCTTAATTTATTCTTCGGAAACTGTTATTTAAGGAATTGTAAAATTAATTTGTGTCGTAGTTCCTAGTACACCTTGATCGCCCAAGTTAAAAGTTGTATTTGCTGTACTAATCCAGTCACCGCTATTGAAGCTATTGTTACCATCGTTGTCATATAAAGCATAAATAAAATAAGTTCCGGGATGCATGTAATTGAAGGTAAAACTGGTGTCGTCAGCATCAAGAATAACGTAGCGAGAACGAAACTTTAAGTTTGCCGGATTAAAAATAGCCCCATTAAAAAGCGGTTGAGTAGTGATTATTAAAGTCACTTTTTTACTTGGATCCGGAATGTATGAAGTAGAAAAAGTATAATTTACCGTTGCTTGACCGAGGTATGGTTGTGCCGTTTCAGGATACGGATCTCCGCCACCAGTAGAATAGTAAATTGCTTCGGTTTGCCCAGAAAAAACAGTTGAAAAATCTTTAGTCAATGTTTTTTTCGGAAAGTTAAAATTAGAAATTGCCGATTGTGCAGAACTATTATCCTGCAATTTCGCGCTCCATTCCATGTGAATTACGGCAGTTGACAAGCTATTGTATTTATTTGTATAGGATTTAATATACAAACTATCGCTCTTGAAAATAACATCTGTATAGGCTCTTTGTTTGCCTTTGATAATTTCCTTAAATCGATAAAATGACTGAGTACTAGTTTCAGAAACACTATCAGCCAAAAAATAAGCCGTACGTTTTTGCCCTCCAAAAGAGCCACCATTTCTGAAGGCCACTCTATACTGATTATTGTATTTTGCAATAAAAAAAGACATGAAAATATCATTCAAAGTGTCCAGTTCATTTTTTGCGGAAATTTGATTTTCCGAGTTAGGTCTAAAATCAACAATCCATTCAGGATAACCACCAAGAGGTGTTGATGACGTTACTGGACCATTCCAAATTCCACTAATTTTTTGCAAGACACCAAAACCATAAGTGTTATTAATATCTGCAAGAGGATCTACATTTGAAACTGGTGGCTCTGACTCGTCTTCTTCGTTTTTATTGCAAGAATAAACGAAGAATAAAGCTATTGTCAAGAATAATAGTAAAGTATACTTCATGTTGTAAATGTACGGAAATTACTTTTGGATTATTTCACCAACCAAATTCGGACTAAAATTATTTTCGCTCAAAATCGCGTTGCAATTTTTCTAAGCTATTTTTTCTAATTCTGATTAACTTTGCAAAGAATGATTTTCGCTATAATTGATATTGAAACAACAGGAGGCAGTCCTAAAACTTCCAAAATAACTGAAATAGCAGTTATAAAACATGATGGTAATAAAATTCTTGATCGTTTTGTGACTCTTTTGAATCCTGAAATGCCAATACCTGAATTTATTGTAAGACTAACTGGCATCAATGATCAAATGGTGGAAAATGCTCCGAGGTTTTTTGAAATTGCCAAAGAATTTTTATCGTTTACAGAAGATTGTATTTTTGTAGCTCATAATGTTGGCTTTGATTACGGCATGATCCGTCAAGAATTTAAACGTTTGGGATTTGATTATCGCTCTAAACATCTTTGTACAGTAAGAAGTTCTCGTTTTGTTATTCCTGGACACGATTCTTACAGTCTCGGCAAATTGAGCAGGAGTTTGGGCATTAGCATTAATGGAAGGCACAGAGCAGAAGGTGATGCCGCTGCAACTGCAGATTTGTTTACGATTCTAATGAAACAAGATTCAAAAGGTTTGCAAACTTTTATTCAAGAAGATTTGAATCCTAAAGTTTTGAACCCGAATTTAGATTTAGAAGCGTTAGAAGAAATTCCTGATCGTGTTGGTATTTATAAATTTTACAATGAATTTAGTCAATTAATATATGTTGGTAAAAGCAAACACATTCGTAAAAGAATAGATCAACATTTAAAAAACACCAAAACGGTAAAAGGGTTGCAATTAATTAAAGAGATTCAAAGAATAGATTATGAATTAACTGGTTCGGAACTTATTGCTTTAATGTATGAATCTAATTTAGTTAAGGAACACAGACCGATTTACAATACAGCTTTAAAGAAAAATCTGTTTCCTTATGCTTTGATTAAATTTTATAATGAGTCTAATTATTTAAATCTTTCTGTTATTTCTTCATCGAAGGTAAATGAACTGGATGCACTTACTTATTTTTCAACGAAAAAAGATGCGACAAATTATTTAAGCAATTTGTGTGAAATTTATGAATTGTGTCAGAAGTTTTGTAACACTTACCTAACTGATTCAGCATGTTTTAATTACAATATTAAAAAGTGCAAAGGTGCGTGTATAAAAGAAGAATTGGCCGAAGAATACAACCTCCGAGTTCTTGAATCTATAGAAAGGTTTAAGACTGATGGACTGTCTTATTTTTTAATTGGTATTGGCAGAGAAAAATCTGAAAAAAGCATAGTGCTCATTGAAGATGGACAGTATAGAGGTTATGGTTTTATTCCTTATTTTGAATCGAAAAAGAATCCACATACTTGGAAACGGTTTTTAACATTAGAAGAAAACAATCGGGACACAAAATCTATCTTAAGTGTGTTTTTGCGCCAAAATCCAAGCGCCAATAAAGTTCCCTTATAAAAAGTTGAGGTAAAGATTCACTTAAAAAAAAGGTGCGCTAATTTCTTAACGCACCATATATACAAAATATTAATAAAGTTAAATCTATTTTAACTGGTCAGCTTTGTCTCTAGCTGTCTGCATAATCGCGTCCGCCTTTTGGTCTCCTTCGCTTTCAACTTTCTGCGCTTTTACTTCACCTTCTTTGCGCACTTTGGTTGCTGCAGTTTCGGCAACTTTTTTCTTAATTGGATTGCCGCCGGCTTCATCAATCAATTTTTGAGCATTGTTATCGGCTTCTTTTCTAACAACATCTGCAGCGCTTTTTGCACTTGCTTTTACTTTGTTGGCTTGAACTTGAGCATCGTCTAAAATTTTCTGTTTTCTTTCCAATAAATCAGATTTTACTTCATCTACTTTATTATTTACAATAGATTTAACAGAATCTTTAGCATCGTTAATTTTATCTTTCACCATGTCTATCATAGCGTCTTTTAAATTGCCAGTCAAACTAAGTATTTGCTCTTTAAAATTTGTCGAAACTTTCGGATCATTTATCTTGCCTAACACTTTTACATCAACAGGAATAAAATCAGGTAATTTAAGATCCACATTGGTTAGCCCATTCACTTTTTTCAACTGGTCTTCAATTGCACTAAGCATTGAACTCGGAACTTCAGATTTTGGAATCATCATGCGTATTCCGTAATCAATATCTTGTTCAAATGATGTAGAGCCTTGAACTGAACTAACGATGTTTCCCATTTTTACATCAAATTTGTCTGTGTTAACTTTGCCATCTGCAAAACGAAATCTAGTTTTAAAATTATTAATCGTCTGACTTTTTATTTTATTAATGTTCAATGCTTCACCAATTTTTTCTAAAGGTTTAAATCCTGAAATTTGAATTACGGATGAGGCAAGATTACCTTCCCCAGTCAATGAGCTGTATATTGGTTCAAGATCTGGTTTTAGAAAAGTTTTCATACTAAAGACAGAACTTATTTTACCTTGCGTATATTTAGCTATTGGGGCAAGTTTTTCAATAGTTACGAAATTTTTGGCAAGTTCTTGAATGTTTAATTCTTGTAAATCATAACCAAAATCTACTGCAGGTTTGTTGTGATCTTTAGTGTCATACGAACCCTTTAAACCAATTTTTCCGCCCATGGCATTCATTGTAAGGTTGCTCAAATTGGCTACTTCGTCTTTTACTACAACATTTCCGTTCACATTTTTAATATCAATTCCATTGTATTTTAAAGTATTAATATTTGTGTTTAAATCAAAATCTACATTTGCAGGAATTAAAACTGGTTCGGCAGCTGTAGTGCTTGCAGGAGCAGTTGTTGTTGAGCTTTCAGTGCTTGGCGCTAAACCCATTAACTGGTCAATATCCAAAGTGTTACTGCTAAAATTAAAATTCCCTTTTAATAATTCATCTCGAAAGAAATAGGCAATGTAATTATCAATTTTACCGTCTAATTTAAAATCACTTTTGCCCATTTTTGCGTCAAATGATTCAAGAACTAATTCTTTTGGTGAAAATTTAAAAACCATTTTTGATATATCAATGGGATCTGAATAGTCTGGTGATTTATACACCATATCCATTAAACTCAAAATTCCGTCTGCTTTAAATTCTTCATATTTCCCTTGTTCCAAAGTACTTACTCGTCCTTCAAGTTTTACGTCTGCATCTAATTTTCCAGTGTAATTTTCTCCTTCCGCCAATGGCATTATTTTTCCTAAAGTCGCCAAATCTACTTTAGCCAATATTTTACTGTCAATAAATGGATCTGTCATTGGGTTGCGCATTTTCAAGTTTGCATCCAATTCATTTCCAGCAAAATTTGCGTGAAATTTATCGACATCCAATGTCATAAGATCTAAATTAGAACCACCGCTAAATTTAGAAGCGGCATCAATTGCAATATTTTCAATTTTTCCAGGTAAATCAGGATATTTAATTGAAGCATTGGCAACTTTCATTTTAAAATCCCAACCGGGCATATTGGTAGCATCCATTCTACCTTTTACTTTTCCATCTAAAACAAGATTTCCAGAAGTTACCATGCTTTCATAACCACTTTTGTAAAATGCAGGTATAAGTGAAAGTAGATCTTTAAATGATGTTTTCTTTGAATCTAATTGCAAATCCATGTCATCATAGCCATCTTCCATTGCATAAAAACCATTTACAGACATTTTAACCGCGTTGACTTGAATTTCGTTGTCTTTTAAAATGAATTTACTTGATTTTTCTTTAAATTCCATTTTTAAATCGATTTTAGCATCTGTTTTAACATCCACCAAATATCCGATACCCGCCATGTCCACACTGAATTTGTCCATTGATGTTATCGTTTGAAAATCAACTATATCTGCTGTTAAATCTCCTTTGCCTTCGTGGTTTAAATTGAAAATTTTCGCATGCATATCACCCATTTCATCGGCATAATTTATTTGTCCATTGGTAATAGTATACTTCTGCAAAGCCATTTTAAAATTACTTGGTTCGGTAACTTCTTCTTTGGTTAAAAGTGAATCTTGCTTAACGATATCATAGTTTGCCATGCCATCTTGCAAAATGCGCACATCAATTTTTGGTTCTTCTAAATGTATGGCTTTTATGGCAATTTGATCACCTCCAATAACATCCCATAAACCAATATTTGCAGTTAATTCTTTAATGTTAACGAGTTCTACACCTTTAAATTTATCACGACCAGTAATCTTAGTATTGTAAAGCTTGATAGATAAATTAGGGAAAGTTTTTATAATTGTTAAATCAAAATCTTCCATTGAAACATCTGCTAAAAGCATGTTATTTGCTTCTTTTAATACCAATTCTTTTATTTGGTCTTTAAAGAAAATAGGTATTAATATAAGTGCGATTAATACTAAAAGGAAGGAGATTCCAGTCCATTTTAATAATCTTCTTAAAAAACTTTTTTTCTTTTTCTCTCTCTTTTCCATAAAATTGTACTGTAATTACGATATTTGTTCTGTTAAAATTGATACAGGAATGCTAAATTAGTTAGCTAAGTTAATTGAAATTATGAAATTCAAAATAGCAATCGCAATAATATTTTTAAGTTTCACTTCAAAGGCTCAAATAATAGTCAATGAAAAAAATGAAAACTTGAAAAAGAAAGAAGAACCGAAAGAAGAACCAAAAAAAAAGGAGGAGAAAAAAACAGATACTTTAAATGTTGAACCCAAAACAGATCAACTGGCTGTTTATTTAGAATTTGCTCCTGGAAAATCTGTTCCGACAATAGAATCTAATAGCAATTCAATTTTTAGTAAACCAGTTGGTGAAAGAGCCAATGAGATTCCTGAAAAAGTATGGTCTTATTCTGTGGGATTGAGATTTAAAGTAAACAATTTCATAAAATTTCAAACTGGAATTGGACTAATGAAAAATAGAGAATCTTATAGTTTTAAAGAACAGGACACAAGTTATTCTTACACTACAGATTATAATTATATTTATTTACCCATAAAATTATTTGCAGAATATCATAAAGTTATTGATTTTAAACTAGGCGCCGGAATTATGGCTCAAATGCTTACAACTTATAAGCAAACAGGTGAATATAAAACTGTATCGGGTAACCAAATTAAGTTTGAAAATGCGAAAAAAGATGGTTTAAATCCATTAATAGTAAGTGCTGTTTTTTCGGCTGGATTTTCTTATAGATTTTCTGATGGAATGTCGATATTCTTTGTGCCTGAATACAGGTATCAATTGAGTTCAACGTACATTAAAAACCATCCGTATATTCACAAAGTCAATGCGTTAACTTTTAATTTTGGCTTATATTTTCACATGTAATTATGAAAATTAAAGAAATATCAAATTATTTGGAAAGTTTGGCACCTTTGGCCACTCAAGAATCTTATGACAACTGCGGATTGATTGTCGGGAACTTTAACGATGAAATTAATAGTGTATTAGTTTCACTAGATTGTACCGAAGAAATAGTAGATGAAGCAATAGCAAAAGGTTGTCAATTAATAGTTTCTCACCATCCAATCGTGTTTTCGGGATTGAAGAAATTGAACGGAAAAAATTATGTTGAACGCACAGTTATCAAGGCAATTAAAAACGACATAGCTATTTATGCCATACATACCAATTTAGATAATTATCGTTTTGGTGTAAATTATGAGATTGGACAAAGAATTGGTTTGAAAAATATTAAAACCTTGAGACCTGTCAGTAATTCTTTATTGAAATTACAGGTTATGGTACCTCAAGAAAATGCAGAAATTCTCAAAAACGCTTTGTTTCAAGCAGGAGCAGGATCAATTGGAGAATACGACGAATGCAGCTTTGAATTGCAGGGAATTGGAAATTTTAAGCCCAATAAATCTGCACAACCACATATTGGTGAAGCGGGTAAAAGAGAAACAGTTAAGGAAGTAAAATTGGAAATGGTTCTTGAAAATCATAAGAAATCTGCTGTTTTAAAAGCTTTGTTTGCGAGTCATCCTTATGAGGAAGTAGCTTATGATTTAATTAGGTTAGAGAATAACGACAAATTTACTGGTGCTGGTATGATTGGAACACTTGACAAACCTGAAGATGCTATGGAATTTCTTAAAAGAATTAAAGAAATATTTGCGTGTGGGATAATCAAATATACAAGTTTACCAGATACTTCAATTTCCAAAGTTGCTTATTGTGGAGGAGCTGGTTCTTTTTTAATAAAAGAGGCTAAAAATCAGAAAGCAGATATTTTTATTACAGGAGATTTAAAATACCACGAATATTTTGATGCTGAAAATGAAATAGTTATCTGTGATATTGGTCATTATGAAAGCGAACAATTCACAACAAATTTATTAGCGGACAAATTGAAAGAAAAATTTACTAATTTTGCGGTTCATTTAACGGGATTGAATACCAATCCAATAAATTACGTTTAAACACATGGCAACAACCTCAAAGAAGAAGGAAGTAACAGTAGCGCAGAAATTGGATGCGCTTTACGATTTGCAAAAAATTGATTCTGAAATTGATCGAATTCACACTGTACGTGGTGAATTACCTCTTGAGGTTCAAGATCTTGAAGACGAATTGGCAGGTTTAGATACCAGACTTAAAAAAGTTCAAGATGAACTAAAAGATTTAGATACTGAAATTAGCGACAGAAAATTAGCGTCTAAAGACTCTGAAACTGCAATTGCTAAATACAAAGAGCAACAAAATAACGTAAGAAACAATCGTGAATTCGAATCTTTGGCTAAAGAAATTGAGTTTCAGGAATTGGAAATCAAACTTCACGACAAAAAATCGAAAGAAGCGAAAATTAAAATTGCTGGTAAAAAGGAAATTTTAGATGAAGTGAAAGATCGATTGGAAATGCGTAAAGAACATTTGAAAATCAAACAAAAAGAATTAGCAGAAATTGTTGGCGAAACTAAAAAAGAGGAAGACAAATTACTGAAAGCTTCCAAAGATGCCAAAGAGAAAATTGATGAGCGTTTGGTAAATGCTTATGCTAGATTGCGCACAAATGCAAAGAACGGTTTGGCAGTTGTTCCGATTGAAAGAAATTCTTGCGGAGGATGTTTCAACAGCATTCCACCACAAAGACAATTGGATATTGAAACGAAAAGAAAAGTTATAGTTTGCGAACACTGTGGTAGAATTCTTTACCCAAGTATGGAAGTAGAAGAAGCTTAATTAAAAATATTCAACTAAAATTTGAAGCAGAATGGAACTAGGCGGTTTAAAGCTTAATTTTCATTCTGCTTTTTTTTGACTTTTATTTTTTTACCTAATTAAATAAAATATGGAAACTATAGATAGTGAGTTTACCACAACAAGAAAAAGAGACGTTAATTGTATAAATCTTTTTAAATCCTCCAAATGGTCTGTTATATTAGGAATAGGATTGTTACTCTGGAGTTTGTTATTTTCGATTTTTATTTCATATTTTTTAATGACCGTCATCGAAATGATAAATGATGTAGAGCAAAATCCGGCCAATTACACAAATTCGTCAAATTACATAGAAGATTTCCATTTCCATCAACTTCTTGGAATAGTGTTTTCTTCATTTGCAGTAATTTTTGGGTTTTTCATGACCATTACCATTTTCCGTTTTGCAATTGGAATTAATAAATACAAGATTTCGAATAATGAATTAATGTTGTTACGATCGTTCAAATCTCTCAAACGGTTTTTTATTTACGGCACCATAACCGTCGTGTTAATATTAACCGCATGGATTTATTCAATATACATATTATCTAGGTTTTAAATGGAAAATCAAAACACAAATCTGCCTTTACTTCCATTACGAAAGGTATTAAAGGGAGTTCAAGTTGCCGCCATGGCTTTTGCAATCTCAATTTTAATATCTGTTTTTTATTGGGTATATTTTATTTTTCTTTCAGATTCAATTTTAAAAATAAATAATATTGAGAAGGAAATAATTTTCATAATTGTAGCTGTTTTGGCTTCCATAGCTTTCGTTGGATATTTCACTTTAATCTACAGTATCACTTTGGGCAAAAGTCTTAAATCAACTGCGAATCCTGAAAATTTGAGTTCACATTCTATGCTTAAAAATTATATGGCTTCAATTGGTCTATTAAGTTTATTATCTTTTGTGGCATTTGTATTTTTACTTTTTTATCTGTTATTCTGAGTTTTTCAGATATCTTCTTACTTAATTCTACCTTTTTCGCAGTTTAAAATGACTACTTTTGTAGCGTTTATTTGAAAGTATTAATGGAAAAATTTCTTAAGGCTCTTTTCTCAATGAAAATGATGGTTTTGGCAATCATTGTTTTTTTTCTAGCCATCGCTATCGCAACATTTTTAGAATCAATTTTTGATATCCAAACAGCAAAACTGTATATTTATAATGCAGTTTGGTTCGAGATTTTATTAGTATTTCTAGCACTTGACCTTATTGCAAATATCATTCGGTACAAAATGGTGAGAGCAGAAAAAATTGCAATGTTGAGTTTTCATCTTTCTTTTATAATTATTTTAATTGGTGCGGGAGTTACAAGATATTTCGGTTTTGAAGGCTTGATGCTTATTCGCGAGGGACAGTCTGTTAATTTTATTTATTCTGGCGATCCTTACCTTTATTATAAATTAAATGACGGCAAAATGCAATTGCAGAATGCTGAAAAAATGTACCAGTCAGAAGTTTATCCTTCACATTCAACAAGGGTTTTAAAATTTCCAAAACACAAAAATGATATTAAAATGGAAGTGGTGCGTTTCCAAAAAAATATGGTAGATTCTTTGGTACGCAGTCCAAAATATAAAAATGATGTGTTGGCTATTGTTACCGATGGAATGAAACCAAATTACCTCGTTAAAGATTCATTTATTCTCTTAAATTCAGAAGCAGGAAACCCAATTCCGCTTTCTTATGATTATGAAGGAACATTACCAGGCATTGTTATAACGAAAAAGAATGATCGTTTTTATGTGAAATCCAAGTTCGCAATGAATTCTTTACCAATGGCGCAAATGCAACAATATCGACAATCAGGTGAAAACCCACCAGATTCAGTATTTCAAAAAATTGCTACAGATACTTTGGTTCCTTTTGAAAGTGGAATTTTATATGTTGTAGAAGGTCAGCAGTTTGTTTTTAAAGAACACATTCGCAATGCTAAATTGATGATGATAAAATCGCCCATTAAAAATGCAGGTCAAGATTTGCTGGATATTAAAATAACGGACGGCAACGAAATAAAATTGGTTCAGCTAAGTGGCGGAATGTCGAGTATTGGAGAAGAAATAGTTTTTAACTTCAATGGATTAACTTATCAAATGTCTTATGGTTCAACCCGAATTCCGTTACCATTTGCAATAGAGTGTAAAGATTTTCAATTAGAGAAATATCCCGGATCAGCCTCGCCATCTTCGTTTGCCAGTGAAGTTCAAATTCAGGATCCTGAAAAAAATTATTTTAAAGACAAACGAATTTTCATGAACAATGTAATTGATTATAGAGGATTTAGATTTTTCCAGTCAAGTTACGACGAAGATGAAAAAGGTACACGTTTAAGTGTAAACCATGATTATTGGGGCACGAATATCACATATATAGGATATTTATTAATGTCAATCGGAATGATTTTGTCTCTTTTTGCAAGAAGCGGAAGATTTGCAGATTTAATTAAAAAATTAAAGAAAATTGCTGAACGTAAAAAAGCGCATGTTGCGGCAATCTTAGTATTTTTTACTTTTGGTTTAAATGCCCAAGAATTAAATTCTAATCCTAATATAGAAACCACAAACCAAGCACCAACGGTTCAAGATGATGGACATGACCACAACAGTGCTGAAAATCATGAAGGTCATGATCACTCTCAAATGGAAAGTGGCGAAGCACAAAGTTTTTTACCCAAAGAGAAATACAAAGGTAAACTAACCGTAGTTTCAAAAGAACATGCAAAAAAATTAGAAAACCTCATAGTTCAGCATTACGATGGAAGATTTGTTCCCTTGCAAACAGTTGGTACAGAAGTTTTAAATAAATTATCTCGGAAAGATAAATACAAAGATCTTTCAGGCGTTCAGGTAATAATTGCCATTCAGATGTATTTTAATGAATGGATCGATGAACCTATTTTTTATGTAAGTTCAAAAATAAAAGACTCTATTCATTTAGATAATTATGCAACATTAAGAGATTTAGTTGATGACAACGGAGATTTTAAATGGTCAAAAGAATATGAACTGGCTTTTAGAACAAAAGAATCATTAAGAGACGAATTTCAAAAGAACATCATTAAATTAATGGACCATGTTCAGGTTTTACAAATGGTTTTATCTTGGCAATATTTCAAAATTCTTCCTGTAGAAGGAGATAAATTAGCAGCATGGCACAGTCCTTTAGAAATTGATTTGGAAGATAAAGAATCTTTAAAAGCGGGCATTACTTACATAAATGATTTAAATACTGGAATGACCAAAGGCGATTATTCAAAAGCCGACAAATCACTAGAAATATTAAAAGAACTTCAGAGAAAAAAGGGAGGTGATATTCTACCCTCACAATTAAAATTAGACCTAGAAGTGTCTTTTAACAAGATGAATATATTCAAAAATTCGTCTTATGGATATTTCACTTTCGGGTTTATTTTACTATTAATTTGGTTTATTAGAATTTTTACCAAACCCTCAATAAGCAGAGATCGCACGTTTGATTTACTTCATAAAGTATTTTTATTTCTTATAATTTTCATATTTGTATATCAAGGAATAGGTTTGGGAATGAGATGGTTTATTTCTGGTCATGTTCCGTGGAGTGATGGCTACGAAGCCATGATTTGGATTTCTTGGGTTGTTATTTTGGTCGGTCTTTTCTTTTCTAAGAGAAATAAAGTAATAATTTCGGTAGCTGCGGTTTTATCTTTTTTCATTCTGTTTGTTGCTGGAATGAATATATTGGATCCTGAGATTAGTCCTTTGCAACCGGTTCTTAAATCTTATTGGCTTATGATACATGTAGCCATAATAACTGCCAGTTATGCATTTTTAGGAATAGCATTTATTTTAGGCTTGCTCAATTTAATTTTATATACTGCTCGTTCAAAATCCAATGGAACTTTGCTCACTTTAAACATTAATGAATTGACATACATTTCAGAAATGATAATGACAATTGGATTATTTATGCTTACAATCGGAACTTTCCTTGGCGGGGTTTGGGCAAATGAATCTTGGGGAAGATATTGGGGCTGGGATCCAAAAGAAACTTGGGCTTTGGTTTCCGTTTTAGTTTATGCAATGATCTTACATTTGAGATACATTCCAGGATTACAAGGTAAATTTCTTTTCAATACAATGAGTTTTTGGGGTTTCTCTGCAATTTTATTTACTTTCTTCGGAGTAAATTTTGTATTGGTTGGATTACATTCGTATGCACAAGGAGATGGATTGGCTAAATTCCCAGTTTGGTTAATTTGGACAGCAGTAGCTTTTGTAATTTTTACGGTTTGGGCAGCAATTCAAAACAAAAAATACAAGAACTACATTTCAGAAAATTCTGATTTTTAAATAACTATGAAAGTTGATATTTTAGCCTTTGGTGCACATCCTGATGACGTTGAATTGGCTGCTTCAGGAACGATTTTAAAAGAAATTAAAAACGGGAAAAAAGTTGCTGTCGTAGATCTTACGCAAGGAGAACTTGGGTCGAGAGGTACAGCAGAAACACGAAAAGAAGAAAGCAAAGTGTCTAATAAAATTCTAGGAATTTCTAGTCGAGAAAACTTAAATATGCCCGATGGATTTTTCGAAATTTCTCAAGAAAATTTATTAAAGGTTGTGCGAATGGTGCGCAAATATCAGCCAGAAATTGTTTTATGTAATTCTTTTACCGACCGACATCCAGATCATGGTAGAGCGTCAGAATTGGTCTCGCAAGCTTGTTTTTTAAGCGGATTAATAAAGATTGAAACTGAACTTGATAACGAAAAGCAAAAAGCACATCGTCCGAAAATAGTTTTACATTATATTCAAGATTATTATTTAAAACCAGATTTTGTAGTCGACGTTAGCGAAGAAATGGAGACAAAATTTGAAGCAATTAGAGCATATAAAACTCAATTTTTCAATCCGGATGACAAAAATGATTCTGGACCAAAAACTCCAATTTCAGGCAAAGATTTCTTTGATTTTCTAAAAGCAAGGGGGCAAGAATTTGGTCGACCCATAAATTCAAGTTACGCAGAAGCCTTTAAAATTGAAAGATTAGTGGGAATAAAAAGCGTATTTGATTTGGTTTGATAAAATAAGAAGATAATTAAAGGGATCAAAGAATTTTCAGCCAATTTTATTATTTTCCTAATTAGACCTTTACTTTCTTATTTTATTTTTATCATCCAGCATTTTCTTTGCGGAAATAGGACTGATGACTTTTTTACCTGTTTTTTCTTCAATTTCTTTTTTTCTATTTCTTTTCTTGTATTCCCAGCAATAGTTCCTCCCTAATTCGCAATTATTATATTTTCAGAAAATGTTTGGGGCTTTTTTCTTTACTGATAGCATTGGTTGTAGCCTCTGCTAGCATATTCAATACTAACTCTAAGTTTGACATATTATCTCGCAAATTTTCTTTCTTTAGATCTTTGTGCTTTTTATATTCCTTAACAGAAAAGCCGTTCCATGCTTTGGTGATTTCATCTGTCAGTATGGCAAATTCTTGACCTTTTTTTACGCCTCTTTCTTCCCATTCATCCGTTAATTCCTTGCGAACTTCAATGCTTTTTAACCGTTGATTTATCCAGTCTTTGCTATAACCTTTTTTAAGATATATTTCCATCAATCGGTCAATTCCTATTTCTGGGTCCTCTATTTCATCTATGCGTTCTCTAGCTACTTTTGCTATCCAAAGTTTGAAAGGTTCGGCTTTTGGAGAAGGTACAGATTGTATTAGACGAAAAAGTTGTTCAGTATCGGCTATGTCGGTTAATCTCATTTTTCCGTAGACGGCTTGCATTTTGAAACCGTGAAGACTTGTCACGGTTTCATTGTCTTCGGCTTTCAAGCGTTGTTTCAATTTGCGCCAATAAGCAGAAACATCTAAACTTTCTGTAAGTATTTGCAAAACATCTACACTGAAAAATACCATTTTTCCTCTTCATCGTTCCAAATAGATCGTACTTTTTTGTCTTCAAACAGTTTTATAGCAGTATCTTTTTTTATTTATTAGTTCTTTTGGTTGGTAAAAATCTGGTTTACTTTCGACTAAATATTTCTAAATATTCTCATTTTAATAAAAATGTAATTAGAATTAATTGACGATTGTCGACAAATATAAGTAAAAATATTTTAAATTTTAATCATATAATATTTATATTTATAAAATTTTAATATTTATTGAGTGCAGAACTCTGCTGCATAAAAAAATTATAATGTCTGTCTTCAGATTATCTCAAATGGTGAGATTCTTCAACGAAAATTCTACCAAACATCATTTGTACCCTTGAAATCATTTTCTTCGTCTAGCAATTTTTTCCAATTACTGTCTCCGTTATCCGAATCTTTCATAATTGCAGAATATTCATCGCGGGTAATTTCGTAAACTTCAATTTCTTCGCCAGTGTATTCTTCAATTTCTTCAATTAAAGGTTTTTCTTCTTCGCTGCAAAAGGCCAAAGCTTGTCCGGTTTTGTTTCCTCTACCTGTTCTTCCACAACGGTGGACATAATTTTCGTTCTCATCGGGAATATCGTAATTTACGACATAATCTACATTCGGTATATCAATTCCTCTGGCAGCAACATCTGTAGTAATAAGAACCATGTTTGTATCTTCGCGAAATCTGTTTAAAACATCGAAACGGTCTTTTTGTGGCATTCCACCGTGTAAGCCTTCAGATTTAATTCCAACCCGTTCCATAGCAGCTACAACGCGCTCTACGCGAACTTTTGTACGGGCAAAAACGATGTATTTATAATCCGGAAATTCTTTAATGAGATTTTCTAAAAAGAATCTTTTATCATCCATATTTACCATAGCAACAGCGTGGTGTACATTTTTTGAAACTGGATTTTTTGGAGAGATTTGAATTCTTATGGCATCTCTAACAATATCATAAGCCAAAGATTTTATTTTTTTATTAATAGTTGCAGAGAAAAATAATGTTTGTCTTTTCTTAGGTAAAAGTTTTATAACATCTTCAATATCCTTCGTAAAACCCATGCTCAACATTAAATCTGCCTCATCTAATACCAAAAATTCGGTTCTAGAAATATTTATGTAACCTTGGTGATTTAAATCAAACATTCTGCCTGGTGTTGTAATAAGAATATCAACACCTTTTTTGAGTGAATTTATTTGCGATTCTTGCTCAACTCCACCTAAAAGCGCCAAAGATTTTATTTTTGTTTGTCTGGTGAAATCTGTAATAACTTTATGAATTTGACTGGCCAATTCTCTCGTTGGAACCATTATTAAACAACGAATTTCATCATCGTATCTTTTCGGATTTTTTATAAAAGAATTAATAATTGGTATGGCGAATGCCGCAGTTTTTCCCGTTCCAGTTGGTGCAATTGCAAATACATCTTCACCATCCATAATTGGTTTAATGGCTTTGAATTGAATGTCGGTTGGTTTGTTAAATTCCAATCTATCCAACTCTGATTGTAGCTCTTTTGCGAAACGATAATCTTTAAACTTCATTTTATATATTCTTAATTTCGAAAATCCATTTCTGCATCTTCCTCATTTGTAATCCATCGTTCAACTCTTTGCACGCCTTCTACCAGTTCAAATTTACGCATTAATTGATCGAGATGTTCTGTGTCATAAACCAACACTTTTAAAAAACCTTCAAATATTCCGTCATGGGTTTCAAAAGAAATAGATTTCATGTTGACATTGTGCTGATTGGAAATAATTTCAGTTAGTTTATTTACAATTCCCATACTATCAAAACCATGAATTTTAATTGCTGCAATGCGTTCCACCAAATCTTGGTGTTTCCAATGAGCTTTTATACAACGATAAGCCATTTTACTCATCATGGTTTCTGCATTCGGGCAGTTTGTACGGTGAATTTTAACGCCATCGCTAATTGTAATAAAACCAAAAACGGTATCTCCAGGAATAGGATTGCAGCATTTCGCCATTTTGTAATCTAAATCTCCGAAATTGTCTCCGATTATTAAAGTATCTTTTGAAGTGTTGACTTTTTTATTCGGATTTTTAGAAGCAGTTTTGGTTATTATTTTCTTAGAATGTTGTAAAATTCCATTGTCATTTTCAATTTCTCTTAACTTAGATAAATTTAGTTTTCCTTTAGCAATTCTAAAATACAATTCCGTAGCTGAAGGTAAACCATAATGTCTTTCTAAGAAAGTAATGTTTTCTGAATTAAACCTGATATTATATTGTTTGAATTTTCTTTCTAAAATTTCTTTTCCATCCTGAGCAATAACTTTTCGTTCCTCGTTTAAGGAAGATTTAATTTTTTGTTTGGCTCTAGCTGTTAATACAAATCTTAGCCATTCTTCATTAGGTTTTTGTTTGGATGAGGTTATTATTTCAACCTGATCACCGCTTTTAAGTTCATAACTAAGCGGCATCAGTTTATTATTAATTTTTGCACCGATACATTTATCACCAATTGCTGTATGAATATCATAAGCAAAATCGAGAATTGTTGAACCAATTGGCAAAACGCGCAAATCTCCTTTGGGTGTAAAAATGAATATTTCTTCCCTAAATAAATTTAACTTGAATTCATTTACAAAATCCATTGCATTGCTATCCGGATTATCTAGCAAATCTCTGATTTCTGCTATCCAACGATCAAATGTAGAATCATCGTTTTTTGATTCTTTGTATTTGTAATGTGCTGCCAAACCTTTTTCGGCAATTTCATCCATTCTTTTAGATCTAATTTGCACTTCAACCCATTTTCCTTGGGTTGACATTACGGTAGTGTGCAAAGATTCGTATCCATTTGCTCTCGGTGTACTTACCCAATCACGTAACCTATCTGGACTTGGCTGATAATGATCTGTAACTATACTGTAAACCCTCCAGCAATCCGATTTTTCTTGATCTTGCGGAGTTTCTAAAATGATTCTGATGGCAAATAAATCATAAACTTCATCGAAAGGAACGCCTTTTTGAATCATTTTACGATGAATGGAAGAGATAGATTTTGTGCGGGCTTTTATTTCGAATTTATAATTGTCATTACTCAGTGAATCTTTAATGGGTTGAACGAATCGGCGGATAAATCTATTTCTGGCATCTTGAGAGGACTTAAGTTTGTCTTCAATGCTAGAATATATTTCCGGTTCGGTATATTTCATTGCCAAATCTTCTAATTCGGTTTTAATCGAATACAAACCAAGACGGTGGGCTAGGGGAGCGTATAAAAATTTTGTTTCAGATGCAATTTTAAGTTGTTTGTCTGGTTGCATGCTGTCCAAGGTTCGCATGTTATGAAGACGATCTGCAAGTTTTATTAATATTACACGTATATCATCAGATAAGGTAAGTAACATTTTACGGAAATTCTCCGCCTGAATGGATGCGTTTTGATCAAAAACTTCAGGTATTTTGGTTAGTCCGTCGATGATTTTACGGACATTTTCACCAAAAATATCTTCTACATCTTGTAAAGTTATGTGCGTATCTTCAACAGTATCGTGCAGTAGTGCACACGAGATAGAAGTTGCGCCTAAGCCAATTTCTTCAGCACAAATTCTTGCAACAGCTATGGGATGATAGATATAAGGTTCGCCAGATTTTCGGCGCATATCTTTGTGTGCATCGAGGGCAATGTCAAAAGCTCTTCTAATTTTTTTGGAATCTTCTCGAGTTCTGTTTTTAGCTGAACGCAGTAAAGCTTTAAAGGCTTTAAGTATTTCCTTACGTTCTAATTCAATATCAATTTCTTGTTCCATATTTGAAGCTCCAAGCTTAGGATGCAAAGATAATTGATAAAATGACGTGTTGCAAGGAGAGTTGCTTTAAATCAAAAATCACATTGTAAATACTTCTGTAAAATTAGCTAATGAGAATAATCTACAATATTAAGACTTAACTAAAAACGTTTTTAGAAGTAATTTTCAGAATTATTTTATTCAGTTAACTTATTTTTTTTAGCAAATAAGTGGTTGAATTTTTCGTTATCGTTCCGTTCACTTCAAACTCCACTTCATTTAATAAAGTTATTTCCTTTTTCGATTCACTAACAATTATGAACACGAGTGGAAAACCCACTGAAGAAATAGTTAAAGTTTTCTTCGTATTGCTCCACGCAGATGTGTATTTTTGAAATGGAACATTTGGAGCCTCTAAAGTAATTTTAACTCTTTGAGAATCAAAAATAAAAGAGCCTACGTTTTCAGCCGAGGTAGAACTTTTGAGAACACCATTCTCATAATTTTCGCTGTTGTATTGTTCAATATTCCATTCTCCATTTTTCTTTCCAAGGTGCCTAGCTATTTGTTTCTCTTTTGAACAAGAAACTAATAATAGGATCAAAGACAGAATGGAAACATTTGCAAAAGTTTTCCAGATTTTCATGATAATTTTATAAATTTTGAAACAAAACTACGATAATGAAATTACTAATTTGAGTTATTAACCTTAGTTAACTCAATATTATTTATCTAAACTGCGGGTAATATTTTAGCTTTTACTTCACCGAAACCAATTCTAATACCGTCTTTTTCGCAATGTCCGCGCATGATAACTGTATCGTTGTCTTGTAAGAACTTACGTTCGGTGCCATCCTTCATTTCAACAGCATTTTTACCTTGCCACGATATTTCTAACATTGAACCAAATTCGCCTTTTTCGGGTCCAGAAATTGTTCCAGATGCCATTAAATCTCCAGCTTTAATATTACATCCGTTTACAGTATGGTGCGCAAGTTGCTGATTCATATTCCAATACATGTATTTGTAATTGGAATTTCCAACGGTTGTATTTTCTGTATTTTCTGGTTCAATTGCTACTTCTAATTTTATATCAATGTGTTTATTTCCAGCGTATTCTAGGTAAGGTAGAACCTTTGGGTCTTGTTTTGGACCACTCACTCTAAACGGTTCTAACGCATCCAATGTAACAATCCAAGGTGAAATATGAGAAGCAAAATTTTTGGCTAAAAATGGTCCGAGAGGTATGTATTCCCATTTCTGAATATCACGTGCCGACCAGTCATTGAAAAGACACATTCCGAAGATATAATCATCAGCTTCCTGAGTAGAAATAGATTGACCCAATGGTTTGCCTTCAAATGTTATAAAACCCATTTCCAATTCAAAATCCAATAATTTGCAGGGGCCAAAGACCGGATTTTCAGAATCATTTGGTTTTTGTTGACCTTTTGGTCGGTGAAAAGGTGTTCCAGAAATTAAAATTGAAGAAGACCTTCCGTGGTAAGCAACGGGCAAATGTTTCCAATTAGGCATCAAAGCATTTTCAGGATCCCGAAACATTGAACCAACATTAAACGCATGTTGTTCACTGGAATAGAAATCCGTGTAATCTCCAATTTTTATAGGCATACACATCGCAACTTGATCCATAGGAATAAGAATTTGATTTACATGGTGTTCATTTTTATGTAAATCTTGATGCTCATCTGAAAACAATTTAGACAAACGATTTCGAAGTTCACGCATTCCTTTTTTACCTTTTTTCATTAACCTATTAAGATATTTACTTTCAAAATCTTTTGCAGTTAAATCTAAATTTTTGAAGTAGCCAAGCACATACATTGCTTTTAAATCAATGGCATAGTCACCTATTCTACTTGCTGGCCTCGGATTTGTTTCATTTGTTTTTATTATTCCAAAGGGCAAATTTTGTAAGGGAAAATCAGAATTTTGAGGAATTTCTACCCAAGATTTTAAATTCGGATTGTTTGCTGCTATTTCCATTATATTGATGTGTTATTTAAATTATAAATTGAATGGTAAATTTAGGGATTTTGTTTAGAATGACTTTCATTTTATCAGAATACAGAGAGAAGTGGTTGATAAATAATTAATATTACTTTTACTGAAAATCTATTAATCATGAAATATTTTGCGGTTTTAATTCTCGTTTTTATGCTTTTCTCTTGTGAGCAAAAAAATATTGATAAAATAGATTGGCTTGAAGGAACTTGGACAGAAAAATTTGATGATCATAAGGTTACAGAAAGATGGGAACGAAAAGGAAATAAATATATAGGCGTTTCTTATTACTCACAAAATAGAGACTCAACCATACAGGAAACAGTAGAAATTGTGGAAAACAAAAGCAATAAACTTTGTTTTAATGTAAAAGTTAGTGATCAAAATAACGGAGAAAAGATAACATTCTGTCAAAAGGAAATAACCAAGAATTCTATTGTGTTTTCAAATCCAGAACATGATTTCCCTCAGAATATTAAATATTCTAAAGTTAAAGATTCATTAATAGTAAATGTTAGTGGAATTCGAGATGGTGAAAATCTTGAATTTAGAATTGCTTACATAAAAGTAAAATAGATTAGCGATAGATACAATTTTTGTGAATTATTCGTAATTAAACTATCTTAAATCTGTTTTTGGGCTTAATTACCATAAATTTGTGATCATAAGCAATGTGGAAGAAAATTATTTTTTGGACAGTCGTAATTTGTGCCATTTTGTACATAGGTTTATGCTATTACTTTTATTTAGAACAAGAAAAATATATTTTCGAACCCCGAGAGCTTCCTAGATCCTATCAATATCAGTTCAATAAACCATTTGAGGAAGTTACTTTCAAGATGGAAGATGAAAATATTTTAAATGGCTTAATTTTTAAAGCTGAAAACTCAAAAGGCTTGGTGTTTTTTGTACATGGAAATGCAGGAAACAATGAAACCTGGAACGGTATTTCAACTAATTACACGCAATATGGTTATGACATTTTGATTTTTGATTACCGCGGTTATGGCAAAAGTCAAGGTCAAATTACAAGTGAACAGCAGTTTTATGAAGATATTCAAAATGTTTACAACCAAATTAAGAATAGATATGACGAAAAAAATATAATAATTGTAGGTTATTCAATTGGCACAGCCGCCGCTACAAGACTTGCCGCTTTAAACAAACCACGCATGTTAATTTTGCAAGCTCCGTATTACAGTATGGCTGCTCTAAAGGATCAATATGCAAAATCCATTATACCGGATTTAATACTTAGATATGAATTCGATACTGCAGAATTTTTGGAAGAAGTAAAAGTTCCAATTTATATTTTTCATGGTGAAGATGATGAGGCTATTGCTTATAATAAATCTGTAAAATTGAAACAGAAATTAAAACCTGGAGATAAATTTATTACCTTAAAAAATCAAGGTCATGGTGGCATTGATGCTAATGAAGTTTATAAAGAAAATTTAAAAAGTATTCTCGGGCCAAAGTAATGGTTTGTTAGTAAATTCTAATTTCTCTCTTTTTTAAGTAAAATAACCTACAGCTTTATTTATCAGAAAAAAATTGTGAAGACGTTAATAATTTAGGCTGTGATCTATTTTTGACAAATAAATAAAAAATCTCTAGGTGCAACTAAAAATTTAGAAATTTTAAAATATTATTGACTTCTATAGTTATCAATTTTGGATTTGCTGTCACTTCACAAACAATGGCTCCAGACTATCAAGATTTATCTGAAAAACTTTTTAAATAAATAGGCTCAAAATATGCCAAATCTTCAAAACTTCCATCTTTAAATTTTTGATATGATAATTCCATTTGGCCTTCTGCGGATGCATTGATATCAATAAAGATCTTGTTAGGACTTTGCCATATTTCTTTCAATTTATCAGCGCCATCTCCAAAATATACAAATGGTTCAAATTCATCAAAAGTGTTTACTTCAACAATCGTTGCTTGTATTGGTATTAATAAATTGTCAACTTTATCAAAAATGCTATTGTATATTTCCATCCTTCTAGCATCAATTGCCGGACATCTTGAAAAATCTTTATATTCGTTATTTACCAAATATTTTTTGGCGATACAATTTAGTGCGCTAAGACTGTCTATTGAAATCAATGGTATTTCTAGCCCAAAACATAAACCTTTTGCTGTAGAAACTCCAATTCTAAGTCCTGTGTAAGATCCTGGGCCAGATGAAACACTAATTGCACTTAGATTCTTGAGTTCAATATTGGCTTGATTAATACATTCTTGAATAAAAACTGTAAGCTTTTCGCCGTGAACATAACCGTCATCTAAAGTTTCAACAGTAGCCAGTTTTATTCCATTATTGCTTACAGATACGGAACATACTTTGGTGCTTGTTTCGATGTGCAAAAGAAAGCAATCAGTCATATTTATTCGCCAACTTCAAATTTAAATCCGATTCCATGAATATTTTGTATTTGCACCGTGTCATCAAAAGCAAAATACTTTCTGAGTTTGGTAATAAATACATCCAAACTTCGGCCGACAAAATAATCATCTTGTCCCCAAACAGCATTTAAAACAACGTCTCTGTTGACTACTGCATTTTTAAATTTGATAAGTATTTTAAGAATATTGGCTTCTTTTTTTGTTAAGGTTTTTTCAAATTGGTTGCCACATTTTAAAGTATAATTTTCAGAATCAAAAACATATTTACCCAGTTTAAAAACAGTTGGTTCTTCTTCAATTTGATCAAGATTTACTCTTTTAAGCAGGGCATTAATTCGCAATTCTAATTCTTCAAACGCAAAAGGTTTTGTAAGATAATCATCGCCTCCAGCTTTAAATCCTTGGACTTTATCTTCCGTCATGGATTTGGCTGTGAGAAAAATAATAGGAATGTCTTTATCTAGATGTCTGATTTCTTTTGCAAGCGTAAAACCATCTTTTTTGGGCATCATTACATCAAAAATACAAAGATGAAATTTATCTTCATTGAATTTCCTGTAAGCCTCAGCGCCATTAGAGGCCAGGGTAACGAGATAACCAGTTTCTCTTAATTGATCTGAAATAACAAATCCTAGATTGCTGTCATCTTCGGCTAATAATATTTTTAGTTTCATACTTTTCTGAAAAGCTAAAAATAAGAAAATTCTGTTATTAAGTTATTATTTATCTGCTATTTTAATATGTTTTTGCTCGCCAATGATATTTTTACCAATGATAGCTTCGGTGACATTTATAATATGATCGCCTACTTTTTCACAAGAATAAATTAAATCAGTGTAAATAATACCACTTTTCACATTGTACTCTTGATTTTCAATGCTGCTCAAATGTATTACTCTAAGATCATCTCTGTAATTATTAATATCGGTTTCTTTTTCAAGAGCCAAGTCAATTTTAACAAGATGCCTGTCTGTTTTTAAGTTGGTCAACATCACTGCAAATGCTTCGTCTAATAATTTGATCATGTGTTTTACTGAATCTCTCTGTTCTGGACTAAACCAGATTTTTTCATCTTCTTTTCGTTTGTAAGTCAATGACATTTGATAGAAAATGTCTCCAATTCTTTCAAGGTCGTTGGTAATTGCAAGCATACCTCTTACTTTTATTGAAGATTCTTCAGACAATTCATTTTCAGCACATCTACTTAAATAATTAGAAATTTCAATTTCAACCCTATCCGTTATTTCTTCGTATTTGGCAATTTTATCGTATAGCTTAGATTTTTCTTTTTTATCGTTTTCAACAATTAATTGATTTACGAATTTTGACATTTTAGAAGTAATTTTGGCAAATTTAGCTACTTCTTTATTGGCTTCAAGAATAAAAAGTTCTGGCGTATTGAGAATACCAGCTTTAATGTAATCCAGCCTGAATTCTTCATCTCTTTCACTCTTAGAAGGCACCATCCAGGTTACAATTCTTGCAATTTGAGGCACAAACCAAACCATTAACAGAACATTCATTATGTTAAATCCTGTATGAAAATATGCCAGTGCAATTGGTCGTGAGTCTTGAGATATTTTAGGACTAATATAATTTAATGAGACAATTTGGTCAACCCAGTCAATGTAATATGGAAATAGAAAAATCATCCAAATAACTCCAAAAACATTGAAAATAAAATGGGCTCGTGCTGCTCTTTTTGCGTGCACGTTTGCTACTATTGCTGCTAAATTTGCAGTTATGGTTGTTCCGATGTTTTCTCCAAGTACCATTCCTGCTGCCATTTCAAAAGGAATAATTCCTCTTTCACATAATAAGATAGTTACAGCCATTGCTGCAGATGATGACTGTACAACGATTGTAACAATTGTACCGATCATCACAAAAATTAATACGCTAACAATACCATGATTGGAAAGGTCTTGAAGAAATGCTAGTTGAGAAACGCTGCCTTTTACATCGGGAACTCCGTTTTTGAGCATTTCCAATCCAATAAATAGAAGTGCAAAACCTGCGAGCATTTCACCCCATGATTTAAGAGAATGTTTTCTTGCAAAAATGAAAATGAGGGCAACTAGAAAAATTGGTAATGCATAATCAGACATTGAAACAGAAAATCCTAAAAATGCTACGAGCCATGCCGTAACAGTGGTGCCGACATTCGCGCCCATTATAACACCAATACTTTGACGAAGACTCAGTAAACCTGCATTTACAAAACTCACCACCATTACCGTGGTTGCGGAAGAAGACTGTATTATTGAAGTCGTTAGAAATCCAGTGAGTATTCCTTTAAACCTATTGCTTGTCATTGATCCCAGAATCTTTCTTAAGTTTTCACCTGCAGCTTTCTGGATTCCCTCACTCATAATTTTCATCCCATAAATGAAAAGTGCTAAGGCTCCAAGAAGCATCAAAATTCTCATGATTAAACCTGTTGACATAGTCCAACCTCTTTTGGTTTCAACAGTTTTTGTCTTGTGCCAGTTTACATTCTGAGCAGATTTTTTATCTATTTTGGTAATTGTTGAGTCTTCAACAACTCCTAAGGAATAAGCATATTTCTCTGCTGCCTTTAAATTTTTTAATTCGTAATGTGTAGAATCAGATGAAAAAAGTGGAGTATAATTCCAATCTGGACTGAGATCCATTTTGGTGAGATTCTCAGGTAAGTATCTTATTACTAATTTTTTGCGAAGTGGGAGTTTGTCGTATTTTACATTCCACTGGACAGTTACATTATTGACATCAACTGAACTATTTATGTTTTCTATAACATTTTCTTGCTTTTGAGAAAAAGAAAGAGTTGCAAATGCAGTAAATATAAAAAACAGAATTTTATTTAAAAAACGTCCCATTATTAATTTTTAATTTTGCCGTAAAGGTCAAAATAAATGTTGACATGGGAATATCCTAATATTAAGTTTAGGTTAAGCTTTGCGAAAAATTTTGATTAATTGTGAGTATTGAAAGGAAAAGTTTGATGAAAACAAATTTGGGTTTAAAAAACAATAGCTCCGAACAGGCGTTCGAAGCTATTGTACACTAATCAACCTAACCTACTACTACTAGTGCAAAGATAAAGTAATTTTGGAATAAAGAGTGAAAAATTTTAAAATTTAACTATTTTTTTAATATTTAGGAATCCAAGAAAAATATCTGGATTTTGAGTTTTATTTTTAATCATTTTAACATAGTAGGGCTGAATTCTCTGCCTTAATTAAATGCATAATATTCTAAGAAACAGATAAGAGGAACTTAGCTAAACTATAATGGAATAAATTTCAGATTTTATTTTTGCAATATTATTGTTACTTGATTTTAAAACAACGCTAGTTTTAATTGATTATAATGTTCTTTTTAAACCTACCATGATAAACCTAATGATTATAATTATATTTAGGCTTCAATAAATGGCATTAATTATAAAAAACACATGGCAAATCGCATTTTATTAATTGACGATGAAGAAGATATCCAAGAAATAATTTCATATAATCTTATTAAAGAAGGTTACGAAGTTGATACGGCATCTAACGGCAAAGATGGGCTTGCCTTTCTTTATCAAAAGAAATATGATTTAGTTTTATTAGATGTAATGATGCCTGAAATGGATGGAATTGAAGTTTGCGAAACCATTCGACGCACTTCGGGAATTAAAGATACCTTAATTTGCTTTCTAACTGCAAGAAATGAAGATTATAGTCAGATTGCTGGGTTAGATGCCGGCGGTGATGATTATGTAGCAAAACCCATTAAGCCAAAAGTATTGGTAAGTAGAATAAATGCAATGTTGAGACGAAAAGGATTAATTGGTAGTGATTCTCCATTTAATGAACATCAAATCAGTGTAGATCGAGAAAGATATTTATTGGTGAAAAAAGGCAATGAAATTATATTACCAAGAAAAGAATTTGAGCTCATAGCACTTTTAATGTCTAAACCAGAACATGTTTTTGACCGCGATCAAATTTTAAATTCTGTTTGGGGCACTGATATTATTGTTGGAAATAGAACAATTGACGTGCACATTAGAAAACTCAGAGAAAAAATTGGTGAAGAATATATCAAAACTGTAAAGGGAATTGGTTATAAATTTACCTACGCAGAATAACAAAAAAAATACCCTTCTCAATGAGAAAGGTATCTTTGTTCAAGATATTTTTAAAGTATTAGAAGCTTATATATTTAACCTTCTATTAGATTTTTTTAAATTAAAATGTGTAAGTATATTTTAAATTGAATTCAACACCTGGTTTGTATTTATTATAAGTCTGACTTGTAGCATTAAATGATTTGTAAACCAATAATCTGTCGTCATTTAAAATATTGTTAACTCCTAGCGTCATTTTAGAATTGCTTTCTTTTCCAAATTTTTGAAATGCATTGAAATTTAAACTGTGAAAAGGTTGTGTATAAACATCGGGTACTCTACCTGAAGCAATAATTGTAAGCTGTTCTCCTTGTACATTATAAGAAAGTGCAACACTTGTTCCTTTGCGAATGTCTTCATAAGAAAAACTTGCATTGATAGAGTAAGGTGATTGTCCAGCCATTGGTCTAAATCTATTTACCGTTTCTCCTTCTCTTGCGTTTGTTGTTCTAAAATCATATTCTGTCTGACCTTTTGAATCTACCAAAACGCTTTGCATGTCAACCTGAGATTTTACAAAAGATAAGTTTCCTGTGAAAAATAATTTACTTGCAAAACCATTTGAAGTGTCTTTTACCGCAAATGCTTTTCTAATCTCTATTTCAGTTCCTACTAAATTTGCAGAACCCGAATTTCTTGGTGTAAGATTATTTGGTGACGCAATAAATGAAACCATTTCTATGTGTCCATCAAATTGTTTGTAGAATCCAGAAACTGAAAACAATTCTCTTGGACTCATGTACCACTCATATCTTAAATCATAATTATTGATATTTGTTTGTTCCAAGTCTATATTACCATTAAAAGTTCTTTTGGTAATCGGGTCATAAATTTGTGCAATTGATTTTTCCTTAAATGATGGTCTTGCAACACTTCTACTAGCTCCCACACGAATATTCATTTCTTCGGTTAAAAAGAAATTTAAATTGGCTGATGGTAACAAATTCAATTCATCTAATGTTTTTTCATCATTGTAAATTACAGTTCCTTCATTGTTCTGACCTGTGTAATACATATCCGCTTTTTCAACTCTTAAACCATAAGAAAATTTAGCGAACTCTTTAATCGGATGTACAAGAACCGTGTAAGCAGCAAAAACTGTTTGGCGGG
>JBBSUQ010000005.1:0-37745 GCA_038234235.1 Flavobacteriales bacterium | reverse complement strand
TAAAAATTAATTCGCTCCGACAATTAGGTTTTTATACACAATGAAAATAATAACTATAACTAGCGATTTGGGCACAAAGGACCATTATGTGGCTTCCATTAAAGGATCTATTCACTCAATTGTTGACAAAGTCGTTGTTGTTGATGTTTCTCATGATGTTAAACCATTTAGAGTAGCAGAGGCCGCATTTCACCTGCTTAATTGTTACAAAGATTTCCCAAAAGGTACGATACATTTGGTTTCAGTAGACAGTGTGCCGATAATAAGATTGCAAGGAGGAATGAGCACATTTCCTTTGATTCTTGAACATGAAGATCAGTATTTTATAAGCAATGACAATGGATTTTTTGGTGTTTTTCTTCAAGACAGAGCGCCTCAAGGTTTGTGGCAGATTGATAATGTAATGACGAATGTCCAGAATTTTCAATTTCCAACGAAAAAAATATTTGTTCCGGCAGCGGCAAAGATATTAAATGGAGAAAGTTTGGATAGTTTTTGTACGCCAGTAAATGAGTTTAACAAAGCATTTTGGCACGCTGCAGTATTAGAAACTAATCTTATTAAAGGAAATATCTTACATTTTGACAGTTTCGGAAACGCAATTACCAATATTCATAAGTCATTGTTTGATCGGTATGAAAAAAATGCGCCATTTGTAATATTTTTTCGCAGAGAAGAATACAAGATTGATATAGTACACAATACATACAGTGAAGTTCCTACAGGAGAAAGAGTAGCCATCTTTAATGAAAATGGACTTTTAGAAATTGCTATTAATAGAGGAGCAAACGGCAGTGGGGGTGGAGCAGAAAAGCTTTTCGGTTTAAGGTTGGATGATATTATAAGGATAGAATTTCAACCAAGAGGCAGTAAAGAAACATTAGAATCCTTATTTTAAATACTTATGTTATATAGAATTGTAAAACTTCATTTTAAAGACCAGCATACTGCACAGTTTCTTAGATATTTTGATAAAGTTAAAAAAATGGTTAATGAATTTGAGGGCTGTAAAGGAATGCAATTGTTACAAGATACCCACAATCCCAATATTATATTGACTTATTCTCATTGGGAAAGTCCTGAAGCATTGGAAAACTATCGACATTCGGAAGCATTTGGTGAAATTTGGCCCAACATAAAACCTTGGTTCGCTAAAAAGGCCGAAGCATGGAGTGTAAATGCTTATTTTGATGGATTTACGAAAATTTAACAAATAAATTAGTTTCATGTAAATATTATTACTAACTTTACCGCTTTAAATAAATTAATTATAATGAACAAAGGAATTGTAAAATTCTTCAATGAGACTAAAGGATTTGGTTTTATTAAAGAAGACGGAACAGACAAAGAATATTTTGTACACGTTTCAGGATTAGCAACAAAAGTAAGAGAAAACGACGAAGTTGAATTCGAACTTGAAGAAGGAAAAAAAGGTTTGAATGCCGTTAATGTGAAAGCAATATAATAATTCAAAAAAATAATTTTCTTAAAGCTCCGATTTTATCGGAGCTTTTTTTTTGTCTATACTTCTTTTGTCTATACTTCTTTTGTCTATACTTTTCACCGATTTTATCGAAGCTTTTTTTATCTATATTTTTCTATGATTTTCCCGGTACTTTCTTTTGGGCATATTTCTCAATAATAATTGATGTCTTTTCAAATTTCAAATTTAAAAAGTAAAAATTCAGAAGTATAGTCAAGAATTCTTTCTAATTATTTAACAAATCGCCGATCTTTAATTTCAAAAACTGGCCTAATTTTGGTCTGTAATTTTACCTGATGAAAAAATTCCAGTATATAATTTTCTTTTATTCAATTTTATTAATCTTTTTGGGAGTTGGCAGTTCTTGTAAAGAAAAACAACAACAGCAAAAAGAGAAAAAAGTAGAAATTGTTGAAATTCCTGAGATCCCTCTCTATATCCCGACATTTCATATTGATAGTTTGTTAGACCAAGCGGCAATTGATACTTTTAAAACCAAATATTCAGAGGAAGAAATATTTAAAATTCTCTCAATAAATCGTTTGGACACAAAGAGATTCAGGAGAAAAGCAATATTAATTGTGCCCGATTCACTTTCATTTGATTATGAATATTATGCTCCTTACCCCACAAAATTACAAATATTTGATACCATAAATAAAATCATTTTAATTTCTAAAGAATACCAAGCATTTGGAGCTTATGAAAATGGAAAATTGGTACATTGGGGTCCGCTCAGCAGTGGAAAAAGAAGCACTCCAACACCTTCAGGAATTTATCATACTAATTGGAAAATAAAAGAAAAGTACAGTACTGTAAACAACGAATGGTTATTGCCATGGTATTTTAATATCGATAATTTCGAAGGAATTGCCCTTCACCAATACGATTTACCTGGTGTTCCGGCAAGTCATTCTTGTGTACGATTATTAATGGACGACGCTATTTGGTTTTACAATTGGGCCGAACAGTGGCAGTTGGAAGAAGGAGGAGGATATGTAGCAAAACATGGAACTCCGGTTATCGTTTTTGGAGATTACAATTATGACACTGTCCAACCTTGGCTTTTTTTAAATGATAATAAAGAAACTTTCAAATTCTCAAATCCAGTTTTTGACTCATTAAACTTACTTTTGAAGGAGGATAACGAGAAGTTTTTAAAGAAAAGAGATAAGCGTTTGAACTCTTAGTTTACTTTATTAAAAAAATGTGTCGAGTTTCCAAAGAAATTTATCTGAAAATTGGAAAGCATTAAAAAATTTCTGACGTCATTTAATTACCCATTTTATTCTCAACTCACCACTCAAAAGCCAAATCACCAAACCATTTTTTCTGTACTCGCAAGGTTTGTTCTATAACATCGCGCACGCATTTGTGGCCGCCGTTGTGTGGACTTTGGTAATGGCAAATGTCTTTAATTTCTATTGCTGCATCTTGCGGACAGCAAGCAACTCCACAAACTGCCAAAACTGGATAATCGGGAATGTCATCTCCCATGAAAAGTATTTCTTCGTCGGTTAAATTGTAGGTGTTTTTGAGATCATTGTAAACATTGAGTTTGTTTTTTGAGCCTAAAAAAACATCTGTCGCGCCCAAATTAAGTAGTTTTTCTTTCACGATTTCAGATTTTCCGCCGGTGATGATGAATATCTTATAACCCAATTTTGCCGCATATTGTATAGCATAACTGTCTTTAGAGTTCATGTTACGGATGAATTCGTCTTTGTAAATTAATACGTTTCCATCTGTGAGCACACCGTCCATATCGAAAATAAAAGTGCTTACTTTATTAAGTTTAATTTTGTAACTCGTCATTTTTTATAAGTATTCTGAATGCTTTTACTAATGCTCAAATATATTTCTTTTTGATATAAATTCAGCATTTTTTCCTGATTTTCCATTAATTCTATATCGTTTCTTCTAGCTGGTCCTGTTTGAGCAAATTCCGGATTTTCTGCCAAGGCTTTCAAAATAGTTTCTTTGATTAATGGAGTCATTAGTTCAAAATCAATACTTTTAAGTTTTAGAATTTCCGCGGATTGATAGAATAAATGGTTGGAAAAATTATTAGCAAATACTGCGGCTAAATGCACGGTTTTTCTCTGATCGACATTCATAAATTCTACTTTAGAACTGACTTTCCAAGCAAGATCATACATTTCCTGCAAGAAAACTTTATTGTTAGATTCAAGTAAAAAAGGGATTTCTGTATAATCTAATTTTCTATTTTTTGTGAAAGTTTGTAAGGGATAAAATGTAGCAATGTTCTTAAAATTATGCGCTTTTTGAATGTCAAAACTACCAGATGTAATGGCAATCATGATTTTAGAATCCAAACTTTTTAATAAATTATCAATTTCACTATCTTGGACGCAAACGAGCACTAAATCATCCTCGTTAATTTTTTCAAAAATATTCGAATATTCAGCATTGTATTTCTGAGCCAATTCTTTCCCGCTGTGTTCATTTCGTGAAATAATTAATCTCACGTTAATGAAGTCTTCAAGGGCTTTGCTTAAATGCCAAGCAACATTTCCGGATCCAATTATCACTAAATTTTTAAACATTCTGAAGACTTTTTATAAAAATCAAAGGTATTGTCTTTGAATTAATATTACTTAATAAAGGACTAATTTTATTCATAAAGATTTTAATTCGGCTTAAAGTTGGTCTTCTCATTTTCCATTAAACAGATTTTTACCTGAATTTATTATTATATATTAGTCAGCATTAAATTATTTTACTTATTTTTACATCAATACTTTTTTTACAATTAAATAGTTGGTGAACTTACAATCACCAAATTTCATGAGATACAGATATATGGGACATGACTGTCCGACCTGTGAGGTAGATGTTTACGGATACCTCAGAACCAAAACTTATTGTAGCGATAAATGTCGCTCTAAGTTTAACAAACTTAAGGAAAAGCAACTTTTAGAGCCTTGCGAAAGCTTAACTGAGTTTCAAAAGAAGAATTATGAGGTAATGAGATTTGTTATGGGCGACACTAAAGATTTCTTTGTAACTTCCTTATATTCTTTGCAAAAGAAAAACTTTCGCCCCGACGAGTATTGTTCAAAAGCGCATCATCTTGGTATCCGGGTTTTTGTTGTGGGATCCTTTTGTTATTTTATTAAAAGTGAATTGGTGTATGTTTTTAGAACTTCTAAAATGGATGATTTGTTTGAAGGTATCGCTGCGCGGTGGAAATTAGATTTCCCGGAATTGGGAGTCATTGCGAATGAGGTATGGAAAGGTAAGGTTAAGGAGATGATTAAAACAGGAATGTCATCAAGGAATTTTGAGAGTGATTTGGTGTTGTTTAGAAGGGAGTTTTGGGATCGGGCTTTGGGTAGTTTTCATCGGAAATTGGGTGTTTGGCGAATTTAGGTAAGAATGCTTGGGACGGTCCCAGAGGTATAAAGTGTTGATTGTCAGAATTTTGAGATTTATTAATTTTTAAATTTTGTAAAATATCATCAAAACCCCAACTCTCAAAACCAATCCAACTCTCAAACCAAATTTTTCGCCAATAATTCCAGCGAAAAATCATTTTAATTCCAGTTTATTATCTCAAATTGAAAATGGAATTAATTTTTTATAACGACTCAAAAGGTTGTAACGATATTGTTTTGCCTGGAATTTTCGATATTTTACCTTAAAATAAAGAGCTTGTCAAAACGAATGGATTGAAGAAAATTTAAATTATTTATTCTGAAATTTCATTGATTATTCAGTCCGAAGATTCGGTTAAATATTAAGTTGAAAATGTTTATATTAGTGAGTAAAAGCTATTTTTTACCAAAAAAAAAGGTGAATCAAACGACTCACCTCTTAAATAATTTTATGAAAATATTATTTTATATTTTTCTGATCATCAACTTCTACTGAAGCCAATTCTTCTGCTTTGTAACCTCCACTATCCAATTTAGCTTTCAATTTGATAAAAGTTTCTATTGTATAGTTTACATCCTCTAAGGTATGAGCGGCAGTTGGTATTAATCTTAACATTATAGTATCTTTCGGTACAACAGGATAGATAACTATTGAACAGAAAATATTGTAATTTTCTCTTAAATCAAAAGTTAAATTAGTTGCTTCTGCAAGATTACCTTTCATGAAAACAGGCGTTACCGGGGAGTTTGTTGCTCCGATATCAAAACCACCTTTTTTCAAACCAGTTTGTAGAGCTGTTGCTATGGTCCAAAGTTTTTCCTTTAATTCCGGACGAGTTTTAAGCAGTTCCAATCTTTTTCTTGCTCCAATGGTAATAGTCATTGGCAATGCTTTTGCGAACATTTGCGAACGCATGTTGTATCTGAAAAATTCTATAATACTTTCTTCACCTGCCAAAAATCCACCAACTGATGCCATTGCTTTTGCAAAAGTACCGAAGTAAACATCAATTTCATCTTGAACACCTTGTGCTTCTCCACATCCTTGACCTTTTTCACCAAGTGTTCCGAAACCATGAGCATCATCAACAAACAGACGGAAAGCATATTTTCCAGACTTTCTAAAATCTACAATTTCTTTTAATTTTCCTTGATCACCGGCCATACCGAATACACCTTCGGTAATTACTAAGATTCCACCTCCAGTTTGAGCAGATAATTTTGTAGCATGATTCATTTGCTTATCAAAACTTGCCATATCGTTGTGTTGAAAGACAAATCTTTTACCCGTATGCAAACGCATTCCATCCAAAATGCAAGCGTGAGATTCGCTATCGTAAACGATTATATCATTTCTATCAACTAAACAGTCGATAGCTGAAACCATACCTTGATAACCGAAATTAAGAAGAATTGCATCTTCTTTATCCATGAAATCTGCGAGTTCATTTTCAAGTTTTTCGTGCTCACTTGTTTGCCCAGTCATCATTCTAGCACCCATTGGGTAAGCCAAACCATATTGTTCTGCGGCTTTGCTATCTGCTTCTCTTACTTCTGGATGATTTGCCAAACCTAAATAGTTGTTGATAGACCAAACCAAACATTCTTTACCTCTGAAAACCATTTTGTTTCCGATTTCACCTTCCAATTTTGGAAAAGTAAAATATCCATGAACACCTTTAGAGTATTGTCCAATTGGACCTCTGTTTTTTCTTATCTTATCAAAAATGTCTTGAGCCATATTTCAAAAATTATAATTACTCAATTTTTGAAGATTGAGTTTAATGAGTTTAAGGTTGCAAAAGTAAGATATTTTAATAACATATAAAATTATTGTTTATAAATCACTAAGGATTCAGAAGAAGAAAAAGGCACCAACTTAATTGTCGATGCCTCTTAATTTTTCAGTTATAGGTTTTATTTTAATTACATTGTCTCGAAGTTAAGAGCTCCTAAATAAATGTAATTGTTTCCTTTAGTGAATAAAGATTTTCCACTTCTGTCTTCACCAAGTATCAATAATTTTTTACCACCATCAAATATTGTGTAGGTATTTGTTGGCAATAAAAAGAATTCTTTTTTACCTTTTTGACCTTCGCCTGCAGTTTGCACTTCACTCATTGTTCCGTCCTTTAAGTTAATTCTAGCTAAAATTAATTGTTCTCTTGGTGTGTAAGTTCTGGTAACTTCTGAATACCCAAAATAAGCATAATCTGTAGATTCTATAACATCGACTTTAGTTACCAAACCAGTTAACCAATAAGCAAAATTATCATCGGTGCTTTGCATGATCTCTGTATTTGAAGCGTATATTGCAGGTGAAGCAAGAGGATCTGTCATTGCAGCCATGCCTCCTTTTGCAGGTGAATCAATACTGAAAATTGTTTTCAACTCGCCGTTCTTTTGAAAATGAAATACTAAGAAATCTTTAAAAACCTTCTCTTTACTTACAAAATTGACATTCATCATTTGACCTTGTACTAAAACATCTCCGTTGTTACATTCCGTTATTCCTGTAACTTTTAATCTTCCGCCTTCATAGTTTTTTGCTTTTTTCTGACCGGCAGGAGCTACAGTTTTACCTTCCATTTCATCAATGTTTGGAGCGTTTACATACTGTACTTTTCCATTTTTGAAACTAACCAATTGAAAGTTTTCAAAACCTTTTTCCATTTTAGCTGGATCATAAGTTTTGTAATCTCCATAAGCATCGTCTTCGTTTTTCATTTTATTTCCTGGACCATAAGCATACACAGTTCCATTTGTTTCATACAAATCTTCAATTCTCCATTTGCCAGCTTTGGTTTTAAATTGTATAAATTCTTTTACTTTTCCATCTTGACTAATGCGTACCATTGTGTAATTAGAACCACTTGGATCAATATTGCTTACACCTCCTCCTTTTGATAATGGAGCGAATACCAAAGCATAATCTCCTTCAAATAATCCGTCATCAGCATAATTTTTCAATGTAATTGGACCAGAATAAATTAAAAATTGTGCTGTTGTAAAAGGAATTTTTTCCTGACTTTTAATATTTAAATCAACATCTACTCTCATGATACTGTATTCCGTATTCATTCGATTTTGGTCTTTGTTATCTTTAGGAGTTACAATTGCCAAAACTTCACCTGTTTGGTTGTTGTCAAAATGTGTAACGTATCTAAATTTATTACCACTTTCATCTTTTGGTTTTAGTTTATCTAAAGTCTTAATGCTTGTTTTGTATCCGCCAGTGAACCAGTTAAAGTATGTTGTAATTTGTCTTTTTCTAAATACTAAAGTTCCAGTTAAATTAGGATCTGCGGTAACTCCAAAATATGTTTCATAATCTGAGTTTCTAAAATTAAACCACTTAAATTTTGCTTTTACATCTCTACCATTTGCAAATTCTTCAAATGCACTGTTTATGAAAGTTAGTTCGTAATCAAACTTATAGGTTTCAACTTTAATTTTTTTAGATTTTACTTTTGTTATAAAGTATAAAGTAATCTCTTTTGACTTGTCGTCGGTTTCAACTTTCGCCAAATATCCTCTTTCTGCTTTATTGGAAATTTGGTGGATGTTTTCTCTTTCGATATAACTATCCTGAGCAATCACCTTTGATGCGAAGAATAAAATCAGTGAGAAAAGTGCAATTTTCGTTTTCATATATCTGTATATCTTTTAAATGTTTACAAATATTTGTCAAAAATTGTCTTTATTTTAATACGTCAATTGACGTATTTTAAAGATTTTTATAAAATTCATAAGCATAAAAAATCCGTCCTCCAATTTCAAGTTATTTGAGAATTGGGGACGGATTTTAAATTCCTTTTGATTTATGTATTATTCTATAATCAATTTTTTAGTAGCTATCGTGTTTCCGTTTTCAATTTTAACGATATAAACACCTGCATTTACATTTATAAGTTCAAGTTCTTGACCATTGCTTATTTGTGTAAAACTTGCAGTTAATTTTCCTGTTTGATCGTAAACATTAATTGTAGCATTCTCTAAATTTTCACCTTTTACAGTAAATTTATTGTTAGCCGGATTTGGATAAATATTGAATTTTGAGTTTTCAATTTCAGATACTCCTAAAAACTCGTCTGGTTCAACTGATGACATTACCAACTGTATTTCTGATGCAACTGCTCCAGTAATGGTAGCTTTAACATGAATAAATACAGGTAGATTAGAAACTGCGAAATGATAATATTCGTATTGTTCTCTAATTAAATCTACAGTTCCCAAAAGTGGAACAGTAGCAGTTGTTGTTTCAACTATCTTGTAACGAATAACATTTAAATAATCTGTTCCCTGACCCAATTTTAACGTTCCTTGTCCATCAATCGTAGCAGTTCCTACACCTGTAGCAGGAAATGTTCCTAATCCTGGTACAATCACTTCTCCTGAATAATTGTCAGTAACTGAACTTGATAAAGCAAAAGGATATGTAACAATTGTTTGTTGGTTAACATCGTATTTCGCGATTACATCACCTAAATTTGGTTCATTAAATACATAACCATGAGATAAACGTTGCGTTGCATCAGATGTCATAAATGAAGTTAGAAAACCTGGTATACCAAAAGTCTTGGTAGTACCTGGAAAATCTCCACCATTTACATCCAATGAAGGATCACCAATACTAATAATTTTTGTAGAACCAGGATATCCGAAGGTTGCAGAATAATCCCAAGTTACACCACTACCAGTTGTTGCTGTATAATTACTAGCAAGTGAGTCAAGAACAAACATTCCTAGCATGTCGCCAATGATTGGTTCGTTAGTTGCATCAAGTTGTTGTGCGAAGCATGCGCTGCTTGCAAGAATACTTAAAGAGAGTAAAGTTTTTTTCATATTATTATTTTTTTCAAACTTAGTTAAACAATTTTAAATCTAAACGAAACATTGTGATCAATGGTTGGTAAATTGAATTAATTTATCATTATTCATATTTAAATAGCATACTAGTCTATTAAATCGAGTACTTTTGCGGCATGTTGAAAATGTTTGAAACTGAAGCAAAATTCAAAAAGTCATCCAGAATAATCTTAATTTTAGTTCTGTTTATTACAGGATTTTTAGCATTCCAAATAAAAAATCTTTTATTTGATTATGATTTTGAAAAGTTTTTTCCAGCAAATGACGAGGAAACTGAATTTTTCTTTAATTACCGACAGAAATTCGAGTCGGACAATGATTTCTTGTTAATTGCTATTGAAAACAAAACTGGAATTTTTGATAAAAAGTTTTTAAAAAATCTAGAAAAATATTCTTCCAATTTAAAAAATATCAAAAATGTAGAAAGTGTCACTTCTATTCTCGATCAAAAACAATTATTTGTTTATCCAGGCGGTTTAAGTGCTTCAGTGCCTTATTTAGATTCTAATTTTAACAAACTAAAAGAAGACTCTGTAAGAATATATAATAACAAAGAACTTATTAATACTTTTATTGCTAAAGATGGCGAATCAGTTTGCCTTTTACTTAAACATACTGATTATATAAGCAAAAATAAAAGTGATAAACTGATAAAAAATATTGAAATTTTAAATAAAAAGTTCTCTTTCGATAGAATTAGAATTGCTGGTAAAACCATCGGGCAAAAATATTACGTTGACAAAATGAGTTTTGAAATGAGCTTATTTATGGGCTTGAGTTTTATTTTAATTATACTTTTCTTATACATAGCGTTCAAATCTCTTTGGGGAGTTTTGTTACCGCAAGTCGTTATAATTTTCGCAATGTTATGGATTATGGGTTTAATGGGCTTGTTCCATGAACCAATAAATTTAATATTGGTTACGCTTCCATCAATAATGTTTGTGGTATCTATGTCGGATGTCATCCATTTTGTTTCTCGGTACCTAGACGCCTTGCGATTTACTGGTAAGAAGTATGAATCTATATTGATAACTTTTAAAGAAGTTGGTATGTCTACATTCTTAACTTCACTTACAACTGCCATTGGATTTTATTCGCTTTATTTTGTGAATGTTCAACCTATACAAATTTTTGGAATTATTACAGGAACAGGTGTTATAGTTGCGTTTTTACTCACTATCTCGCTTTTACCAGTACTTATTTATCTTAGTCCGAATCCAAAATTTATTTTGAAACCAAAAAACTTGGAAGGTCATTTTTGGAAAAAATATTTAACAACATCATTCATTGTAATTTTAAAAAATCGGAAAAAAGCATTGTTCTTTAGTTTTGTAGTTTTCATAGTTTCATTACTGGGAACATATATGATTGATACCGATAATTATTTAATGGATGATTTAAAGGATGGAGAAGAATTAAAAAAAGATTTCAATTTCCTCGATGATCATTATGGCGGCGTAAGACCTTTTGAATTAGCCATTACAATTAAAGATACAAGTAAAACAGTTTGGGATAAAGAAGTTTTGCAAGAAGTAGATAAATTAGAAAATTACTGTGAAAAAGTGTATGGCGCCAAAATTAAACTTTCGTTGGTTCAAATTCTGCGTCTTTTTAATAAAGCTTCTAATTCTGGAGATCCCAATTTTGCCGTTTTGCCAACTTCTCAGAGGAAAATCAATCAAGTCCGAAAACCAATTCGACTTTTAAACAAAGGAAAATTCTACCATCAAATTATTGATAGTTCAGAAACCGTTTTTAGGGTTAGTGGCAGTATACCAGATTGGGGAAATCACAAGGTGAATGATAAAAATGTAAAACTCAAAAAATTTATTTCGGAAAATATTAACGCCAGTTTAATAAAAGTAAACATCACCGGAACTGCTCATCTTTTTGATAAAAATATACGATACCTCTCGCACAGTTTGGTTTTAGGACTTTTGATTTCCATTATCATTGTTGCTTTTATTATGGGAATTTTATATAAATCTATAAGCATGACTTTAATTTCTATAATTCCTAATATTTTACCATTGGTAATTATTGCTGGTATAATGGGTTTTGCAGGAATTGATTTAAAAGTTAGTACATCCATCATTTTTGTAATTGCTTTTGGCATTGCTGTAGATGATACTATTCATTTTCTTGGTAAATTTAAATTAGAACTAAATAAAGGAAGAAGTAAAATTTATGCCTTAAAAAGAGCTTATCTCACAACAGGAAAAGCTATGATTTTGACAACCTTAATACTTTGTGCCGGATTTCTATTGTTGATTTTAAGTAGCTTTTTAGGAACTTTTTATATGGGACTACTTCTTTGTATCACTTTGTTTGCTGCCTTAATATTTGATTTAACTCTACTGCCAGTTTTAATTCTGTTGTTCTATAAACCTAAAAAGAAAGAAATAGTGATACCCAATAATACAATTGTTTAATTATTTTATTTTTGTCGAAATTTTAACTCATGAAAGTTTTTAAATTTGGTGGTGCATCAGTTAAAGATGCTGAGGCTATTAAAAATGTAGCAAGTATAATTGATCTTTTTCCTAAAGAAAATTTATTGGTCGTTATTTCTGCAATGGGCAAAACTACAAATGCTCTTGAAATTGTAGCACAAGCCATTTGGAAAAAGGACAAATCTCTTTTTGAAAATACTCTAAACGATTTAAAAGATTTTCATGACAATATTCTATCTACTTTATTTTCTGAAACTCCTGAAGGTTTAAAAAACTCAATTGAAAATATTTATATAGAACTCCAAAAAAGATTTAATCAAGAGCACGCAGATAACTTTAATTATGAATACGATCAAATAGTATCACTCGGTGAAGTGCTTTCAACTTTAATTGTATCTCATTATTTAAAAACAATAAATAAGGAAAACAATTGGCTCGATGCCCGAAAAATTGTTAGAACAGATAGAACTTATCGTGAAGGAAATGTAAACTGGATCAAAACCAAAGAAAATGTAGACAATTTGGTTTTGCCGCTTTTTGAAAATACAGACTTAATAATAACGCAAGGTTTTGTTGGCTATACGCCTGAAGGTTTCACAACAACACTGGGCAGAGAAGGTTCTGATTATACAGCAGCCATTTTTGCTTACTGTCTTGATGCCGAAGATGTAACAATTTGGAAGGATGTGCCAGGTATGTTAAATGCAGATCCAAAATATTTTGACAATACAATTAAACTAGATCAAATTTCTTTTAAGGAAGCAATAGAACTTTCCTATTATGGTGCTTCTGTTATTCATCCTAAAACGATAAAACCCTTACAAAATAAAAATATTGGTTTATTTGTTAAGTCTTTTATAGATCCGCATGCAAGTGGCACTGTAATTCATAAAGCTACTGAACACGATAGCAATGTACCTTCATTTATTTTTAAAATGAACCAACTACTTGTTTCTATCACTACAAAAGATTTTTCATTCATCGTCGAAGAACACCTGAGTGATATTTTTAAAAAACTTTCAAAGCTCCAAGTGAAAATGAATGTGATGCAAAATTCAGCCTTGAGTTTTAGAATATTGGTAGACTCTGATAAATTGGACCAACAAAAATTCATTGAACTTTTTGAAGAATCTTATCTCTTAAATTTTGATGACTCGCTTGAACTTGTAACAATTCGCCATTTTGACCAAGCAACTATTGATAGAGTAACTGTAAACAAGGAAGTTCTGCTCGAACAGAAAACCAAAGATACTGCTAGGCTCATTTTAAAAGAAGTGTAATTTTCCTTCCGTACGGATTTCCGCAACTCAAGAACAATCATTTGCGTTATTAAGTTTTCTATGCTTACATAGTGATCATACCTTTGTCTCATACAAATTAAAATAAACGTTATGAGAAATAGTATAGTAAAATCAGTGAGAAATTTAATCGTAGGTTCAATAGCATTTTTTATGTTCAAACCTGCAATTGCTCAAAACAGTATAGTATTGGGAGGAATCAATACAACAAAAATGGAAACTTCTAAAGATGTATTGAGAGCAATAATTTCGCAATCAATCATTAAAAATTCTTCATATATCTTAATGGATAGATTTGATGTTGCAGAAAAAGTAAATAAAGATTCATTGGATCTTTGCTTGGGTCAGCAATGTCTTATTGAGTTAGGCCAAACTTTAAATGCCGACTTCGCACTTTCTGCTAGTTATGAAAAAACAGACGATAGAATTATTGTTACAATGAAATTAGTCGATGTTAAAAATGCCAAAGTCTTGAAAACTGAAATCCGTCAGTTTGAAAATCAAGAAGTGGAATTAACAAAAATAACCGATATGATGTTACAATATTTGAATGAAAAACCTATAGATGAACTCGACGAAAAAATGTTGATTTTCAAAAACCTTCCAGCTAATTCTATCTCTTTGCAACAAATTGATAATTCAGGACCAAGAATGGGATTTGCAATTGTTACAGGAGCCAATGGTGATTATTTACAAAGATCTACTGCTTCAGGAGGTTTAGGTGGCTCGAATGTGACTTATAATATTGGTTACCAATTTGAAAAACAATACGTAGGAAACGAAAGATTTAGTGGAATTTTTGAATTCATTTTCAACTTCGCAGGTTTAGAACGCAGTAAAATATTTCCTTCATTGGCAATTTTGCATGGTCTACGTTTCGGAAAAGGAACTTGGGAAGTTGCAGTAGGGCCATCTTTAACAACAAGAAGACTTGCCAAAACAATACAATTTAATGGACAAACCATGACCAGAGATGATTATTATAATACAATAGAACCTGCACTTCCAAATGAAAATCAAAAACCGAGTTTTGATTCTTACCAAATAACCAAAAGACCCGATGCAAGAGGTGATGTAGAATTCGGTACGAACTTCGTAGTTGGTGTTGGTAAAACTTTTAAATCAGGTAGTTTAAATATTCCATTAAACTTTTATGCATCAATGAGCAAGTTCGGAACTTCTTATGGGATTTCAATAGGAATAAACCTTATGAAAACTAAAACAGACAGAGCAAAATCTGTTACTACAACAAGAAATAACAATGGATATGTAAAAGGCTCGAACTACAGAACAACTAATTCAAAAACAACGCAGCCAACAATAATAATTCGACAATAATACCACAAATTAGCGATAAGCAATGGATGGAAAAAATGTAATTTTGTACCCATAATGCGCTTATCAGATATTAAAATAGGAAAACATGTTTGGGTTTCAGGGATTGAAGATTCACCCCTGAAACCCAAGCTTATGGAAATGGGTATCGTTTTAAACAGAGGACTTAATATACTTTTTAAAGCTCCTTTTGGAGATCCTATCGCGGTTCAAGTAGGGAGTTTTGTGCTCTCATTAAGATTAGAAGAAGCAAAATTAATAAAAGTAAAATCCAACTAAGCATTTGTGAAAGTTGCACTCTTAGGAAATCCTAATACGGGCAAAAGTTCCATTTTCAATGCGCTAACTGGAATGCGCCAACAAACTGGCAATTATCCCGGAATAACAGTTGAAGTCAAAACAGGATTCTTAAATAAAAAAAAGTCTAGTGATCGCATAAAAATTATTGATTTTCCTGGAACCTACAGCATATATCCCAGGTCTATTGATGAGCAAATTGTTTACTCTTCTCTTACCGATAAATCGAATGAAAATCATCCTGATCTTGCAATAATTGTATGTGACTCTACAAATTTAGATCGTAATCTCTTTCTGTTTTCTCAAGTTTATGATTTGCAAATTCCAGTGATTTTAGTCTTGAACATGGCTGATCTCGCCCATAAAAAAGGAATTATTATTGATAAAGAATTATTATTAAAAGAATTTCCAGGCATTGCAATTGTCGAAACAAATGCGAGAGTTAATTTAGGCATTGAAAGACTCAAAAGTGAAATTAGCAATTTTAAATTTCAAGAATCTAAACCCAATCAAGATTTTAAACTTTGCTCCATATCGGATGATAACTGCCAATCCGAGCAAGCAGAAATTAGGCACCAACGCATCCATAAAGTCACGGAGAAATTGGTGACAGATATCCAAACAGATATTTATAGATCAAACAAAATAGATAAAATAATTACGGATCCGGTTTGGGGATATTTAATCTTTGCAACAATATTGTTACTCATATTCCAGTCAATTTTTTCATTTGCTGCTTATCCTATGGATTGGATTGATGATGGTATGCTTAAATTAAGTGAAGGAATTAGAACATGGCTATCCCCAGGCATTTTTATTGATTTATTAACCGAAGGCATTTTACCAGGAATTGCCGGGGTACTAATTTTCATTCCTCAAATAGCCTTGTTATTTTTCTTTATTTCAATTTTAGAAGAAAGTGGTTATTTGGCCCGCGTTGTTTTTATCATGGATCGAATTATGAGACCATTGGGTTTAAGCGGCAAAAGTGTTGTTCCATTAATGTCATCAGTTGCATGCGCTATTCCCGGTGTAATGTCGGCAAGAGTTATTTCAGATTGGAAAGAACGTTTAACAACAATAATGGTGGCTCCGTTAATGAGTTGCAGTGCTAGAATTCCTGTTTACACTTTATTAATTGCTTTAGTAATTCCAAAAACATATCTTTTTGGTTTCATGAATCTGCAGGGATTGGTTTTATTCGCCTTGTATTTTCTCGGATTAATTGGGGCATTGGTTGTTGCATATATTTTTAAATTATTGATCAAAGCAAAAAGTAAGAGTTTTATGATAATGGAATTGCCATCTTATAAAATACCACGTTTGCAAAATATAGGCTTAAGTGTTTTCGATAAGGTGAAAATGTTTGTATGGGGTGCTGGTAAAATTATTCTTGCAATTTCTATTATTCTCTGGGCAATGGCAAAATATGGTCCAGGAGATAGGGTGGAGAATGCCATAGTAAAAATTAGTAAAGCCGAAAATTTCAAAACATTAAGTCAACAAGAAAAAGATCAGAAATTAAACGCCATAAAATTAGAGAATTCTTACATCGGAATTATTGGAAAAACGATAGAGCCGGTTATTAAACCTTTGGGTTATGATTGGAAAATTGGCATTGCTTTAATTACAAGTTTTGCAGCTCGAGAAGTGTTCGTAGGTTCTCTATCAACTATCTATTCAGTGCACGACGAAGGCGATGAAAACAAACGTTTGGCAGATCGTATGAAACTTGAAAAAAGAGCGGATGGCACTTTGGTTTTTAATCTAGCAACCGGACTTTCACTTATGGTATTTTACGTATTTGCAATGCAATGTATGGCGACTGTAGCCGTTGTTAAAAGAGAAACAAACTCTTGGCGCTGGCCGTTAATTCAAATGGCTTACATGGGAGTTTTGGCATATTTTGGAGCCTTGGTAACGTATTTAATTTTTAAATGATGCAGAAATTATTGGTTATTTTATTAATTGTCTCAGCGATAATATATTTAATTAGAATATTCTATAAAAACTCAAAGGGAAAAACATCTTGCGGTAGCTGTCCAGTTGCCAACAATCCTAATAAAATATCCTCTAAAAAACATTAAAGTTTCTAATTTATAATTGAATTCTAAACCCAAAGCTATTTTTTGAATAACGGATAATTTCTTATTTGCAACGAATAATAAGTCACCTTATCACAATACTAAAATTCAATGATTTAAAATAATGACTTACAACATCTTTGTTGAAAATATAAGTCATGAAATTTAAAAACAGATTTTCTCTTAAAGTAAAACTTCTTACAATATTAGTTTGTAATATTATTTTATTTGCCTGTGGGCCCACGTCACCAGAAATTATTAAAATCGACCCTGCATTCAGCAAATATGTAAAAGGTTATACTTCGGGCATGATAAGCAGGAATGAATCCATTCGGTTAGAGTTGGAAGGCGATTCTTTGCATTTACTAAAATATGAAGTTAAAGAGTTACAAAAACTTTTCACTTTTCAACCAGAGTTAAAAGGAAAAGTTATCGCCGTTTCAGACCACATTATCGAATTTGTTCCGGATACCTTACTTCCTGTAAACCAATTTTATACTGTGAAATTTGAATTAGGAAATGTCATAGAAACGGAATCGAAATTCGATAATTTTACATTTCAGTTTTCTACTTTTTCGCAACAACTCAGCATGGATTTAGAAAGTGTGCAAAATTATGGTTACCAAGCATCAATATACCAAAAATTAGAAGGAAGAGTTAATACAAGTGAGTTAGAAAGTGTTGAAAATATTAAAAAATGCATTGAGGTAAAGTTTGAAGGAAAAAATTTGAAATTTGAACTTTTCAAAAGAAACGATCACGTAGAATTTCAAGTAGATTCAATTTTAAGAAATAGCAAAGATCAAAAGTTGGTTGTGGCATTTAATGGTGAGCCAATTCGTTCTTTTTCAAAAGGCAAACAAGAATTTAATATTGCCTCTTTAGATAATTTTACCGTTAATCGAGTATTTGTAGATGAGAGTGATGAACAGATTGTGAAAATATATTTCACTGATAATCTTTTGAGTGATCAAAATTTAGATGGCTTAATTAAACTTGATTCAATGGAAATAGCAAATTATGAGATTAATAAAAACGTTGTCAGTTGTTATCTTTCCAACAGAATTGAAGGCAATCAGAAGATTTATATTTCTAATAAAATTAAAAATTTCGCCTCTTATAATTTGAAAAATGACTTTTCCGAAACCTTATATTTTCATGAAAGTTTGCCCGAAGTTAAACTAAAAGGGAAAGGGAGTATTTTGCCAAATTCTCAAGGATTAATATTTCCTTTTGAAGCTATAGCTTTGAAATCTGTTAGTGTAAGAATTATCAGAATTTTCGAAACCAACGTGCATAATTTTTTACAAGAAAATAACCTCGATGGTGAAGATGAACTCACACGTTTTGGAAAAATAATTGCCGAACAATCAATCGATTTAACTAAGGATAAATCTAAAAATCTAAAAAAATGGAACACGCATATTATTGATTTGCAAAAATTGATAAAAGCCGAACGTGGCGCAATTTATCAAGTCGCTTTAAAATTTGAACAATCTGACGTTCTCTGTGATTGCGGTGACAAAAATCAAATAAAAGATAAAGAAATAAATGAAGAGGATAACAGTGAAGAGCAAGACAATCTTAATGAAAATTTATGGAACGAAAGGTTATGGCATTCTTACGGATTTAGAGGTTATTCAAACTGGCAATCTTATTATGATGAACGAGAAAACCAAAATCCATGCGACGAAGATTATTATTATGGAAAAGCTGTTGTAAGAAATATATTGGCCTCAGATATAGGAATGATTTTTAAAATAGACGAAGATAAAACTTCACATGCTTTTATTTCTAATCTTGTAAGCACAGAACCTATGAGCAATGTTTCTGTGTCATACTACGACTACAATAAAGAATTGATTAATTCTGGTGTCACTAATCAAAACGGAATTTTAAGTATTAAGTTAAAAAGAAAACCGTTTTTGATGGTCGCAAAAAAAGGTGAACAAAAAGGTTATTTAAAACTTACCGATGCCAAAGCTAACACACTAAGTAAATTTAATGTGGATGGCCAATTAATTCAAAAAGGAGTAAAAGGTTTTATTTATTCAGATAGGGGAGTTTATCGTCCTGGAGATTCTTTGTATTTTACTTTTATGTTGCAAGATAAATTAGATATTTTGCCATCAAACCATCCCGTAAGTTTTAGTTTTAACGATCCCGAAAATCATACAGTAAAAGAATATAAAACTGCAGTTAACACGAATGGAGTTTATGTTTTTAAAACTGCCACAAATGATAATTCTCCAACCGGAAATTACAATCTACAGGTAAAACTTGGTAATTATAGTTACAGTAAAAGTGTGAAAATTGAAACTATTAAACCCAATAGGTTAAAGATTGATCTGAAAGTTAATTTGGGTAAAAATAAAGATTCATGTAAGATGGATGTTAAATGGTTGCATGGTGCAAATGCAGGAAATTTAAAAGCCAATGTTCAAGTGAAATTAAACCCTATGAATACTGTGATAAAAGGGTGTAAAGATTATGAATTTGATTCTCCCATTCGCGTAAATTCTTCAGATAATATAACTGTTTTTTCAGGTGAATTGGATTCAGTTGGTCACGCTAGTTTCAGTTCCACAATTTTAAAAAATAATAAATCTGCGGGTTTACTCCAAGCAAATTATGTGAGTACTGTCTTTGAAAAAGGTGGTGAATTTAGCATCGATAGAAAAATTGAAACGTATTCACCTTATCAAGTTTATGTCGGTTTAAAAGCTCCAGAATCTAAAGAATATGAATCTGTTTTGGAATTAAATAAAAATCAAAATTTTTCAGTTATCACGGTTTCAGAGGAAGGAAAAAAAATCTCAGACATACAAATGGATGTTTTGGTTTATAAAATTGATTGGGATTGGTGGTATACTCAAGAAGAAAACCTAGCTGATTTTGTTGGACGCACTTCTACGATTTTATACCAAGAACAAAAACTGATTTCTAAAAACGGAATTGCCAACTTTCAACTAAAAGTGCAAAATGATGATTTTGGTAAATATCTCGTGTTGGTAACAGATAAAGAAAATGGACACCAAACAGGAAAAGTTGTCTATTTCGACAGACCCTACTGGAGCAGAGTTAATAGAAGTGACAATGAATTTGCATCAATGTTGAGTTTTTCATTAGACAAAGAAAAATACAGCGTAGGAGAAAAAATAAAAGTAAATTTTCCTTCTCCAGTTAATGGTAAGGCACTTATTTCAATAGAAAACAGTGAGAAAGTTTTAAAAACTTTTTGGATAAATACCATAAAAGGTGAAACAAATTTTGATTTTGTAGCCGATGCCAACATGGCTCCAAATGCGTATGTGCATGTGACTATGACCCAACCGCACCACACTACAACAAATGATTTGCCTATAAGAATGTATGGCATTATGCCAGTTATGGTTGAAAATCCTCAAACCCATCTTTATCCTGTGATTACTATGCCCGATAAAATAAGACCAGAATCTACCGTGTCAGTTGCTATTTCTGAGAAAAATAATAAGAAAATGACTTATACTTTGGCAATTGTAGACGATGGACTTTTGGATCTTACACATTTTAAAACTCCACAACCATGGAATGTATTTTATGCCAAGGAAGCTTTAGGTGTTAAAACTTGGGATCTTTACGGTGATGTAATTGGTGCTCACAGCGGCACAATTGATCATTTAATAACTATTGGAGGCGATGGAAATGCGATAACGGGTAATGGACCAAAAGCAAATCGTTTTAAACCAATGGTAAGATTTTTAGGACCATTTACAATTGATGCGGGTAAAAATAAAATTCATAAAATAGATATACCCAATTACATTGGTTCGGTTAGGGTAATGGTTGTTGGCAGAAACGAAGAATCTTACGGATGCGAACAAAAAACTGTAAGCGTTAAAAAACCATTGATGGTGTTAGCTACTTTACCAAGAACCATTGGACCCAATGAAAATTTTGCTTTGCCAGTAAATGTTTTTGCTATGGAAGACTTCGTGAAAAACGTTAGCATCGATTTAACTTTTAATGAGTTTTTTGAAACTTCCGATCCTAAAAATAAAAGTTTGGTATTCAAACAAACTGGTGATGAATTGGTAGATTTCAATTTAAAAACCAAAGATAAAATGGGAATTGGTAAAATAAGTGTTTTGGTGAAAAGTGGAAAAGAAACGGCACATTATGACATTGAAATTGATGTTAGACCCAGCAATCCAGAAATTTTTGAAACAACAGTTAGCGAGCTGAAACCTGGAGAAACCAAAGAATCATACGTGATTTTTGACGGTTATGTGGGTTCAAATTTTGCAACTGTAGAATTAAGCACTTTGCCATCTATTAGACTAGAAGAACGATTGCAATATTTAATTCAATATCCGCATGGATGTGTCGAGCAAACTACAAGCGCCGTTTTCGCTCAATTATATTTGCCGCTTTTTGTTGAATTGTCAAATAAAGAAAGAAATAATATAGACTATAATATTAAAAGTGCCATTGATAAATTAGCAGGTTTTCAAACATCCAGTGGAGGATTGTCATACTGGCCTGGCCATAATTTCGAGAATGAATGGGGTACAAACTATGCCGGACATTTTTTAATAGAAGCAGAGTTGGCCGGTTTTAAATTGCCTAATGGGTTAAAAGAAAAATTAATTAAATATCAAAAAGATATGGCTGTGAACTGGCAGAAATCCAATGACAGTTATGACGATCAAATTCTCACACAAGCCTATCGTTTGTATTTGTTAGCCAAAGCTGGGGAAGAAGAATTGGGCGCCATGAACCGATTACGGGAAGAAAAAAACATGTCAGATGTAGCAAGATACCGATTGGCTGCTGCTTATCAAATTATTGGGCAGCCAGAGATAGCCAAAACTTTGGTAAACACAACTGCTACAAGTATATTTTACAAAATTCCTGGATCAACGTTTGGAAGCCAATTTAGAGACAAAGCAATGATTTTGGAAGCCATGGGAACTGGTTTAGATTCAAAAGAATCTTTAACTTTTATGCGAAATTTAGCACAAGAATTGTCTTCTGCCAAATGGTTGAGCACACAAGAAACTGCTTTCGGCTTAATTGCAATTTCTTCATATTGCAAAAAAAATAAATCTAAAATTGGTGCAGCAAATGTTATTGTAGATACTGAAACGACGATTTCAAAAACCAACATTGAAAAAATTCAGAAAATTCAAGTCATTGAAAATGGTTCGGCAAAAAGAAAAATTAATATCAAGAATACTGGAACCAGTAATTTATTTGTAAGTATCACGACTAGAAAAATTCCGAAGCTTATGAATATTAAAAAAGAATCTTCAGGACTCTATCTCAACTTGCAATTTTTGGATCTAAATAAAAGAACTATTTCAGTAGAAAAACTAAAACAAGGAACAGAAATTTTGATGCAGTTTCAAATTGAAAACACTAATTCTAAATTCGCCTATAGAGAATTGGCATTAACTCAAATTATACCTTGCGGTTGGGAAATTTATCCAGAAAGAATTTTAGGAAGTCAAGGCTATATAAACCAAAGCGATTATCAAGATATTAGGGATGATCGAGTAATGAGTTATTATAATCTTGAGCCCAATGAGACCAAAACAATAACAATCAAACTCACGGCAACTTACAAAGGCAAATTTTTCTTACCAATGACCTTTACAGATGCCATGTATGACCACAGTATCTTTGCGCAAATACCCGGAAAATGGATTGAAGTGTATTGATGCTAAAACCTAAATTGGAAACTATCCACTGATACCGAGAGGTTTTAAGTGGGTAGTTTTTTTGTTTGCAAATAAAGATCACAATAAACGTGGGTAAACTTTACCCATATTTCAATAACGTGGGTAATAAAATGATTAATTTGGACACGTTGGCAGTTGTGGTACAATTTAGGATATAAAAATTAACTTACAAACTCTCCAACATTTTAACAACTTCAGGTCGCTTTCTCACTGACACCGGAATTTGTTTTCCATCATTTAATACCAAATGTCCGCCATCGGTTTTTACAAATTCTTTTATGAATTTTGTATTGACTAAATGAGATTGATGCACTCTAAAAAAACCTTGTTCTGCCAATAAATCTTCAAATTCTTTTAAGGTTTTAGACACCACAATCTGCTTTCCGTTTTCAAAAAAGAAGGTGGTATAATTTATACTGCTTTCACAACGAATAATTGAACTTATTTCTACAATTTGAATTTTATCTTGTGAATGTAGCGCCAATCGCTCGTTGGGTTTGTTGTAATTTTGAAGTCGGTCGGTTAAGAAATTATATTTTTCTTGTTCATTTATGTGCTCGGTTTTAAATTTTGACAAAGCCTCCACGAGTTCGTCAGGATCAATGGGTTTCAAGAGATAATCAATTGCAGCATATCTAAAAGCCTTTATTGCGTGCGCGTCAGATGCCGTAATGAAAATGATTTTAAACGGAATCTCTTGTAATAAATCCAATAAATCAAATCCATTTCCATCCTGCATTTGAATATCAAGAAAAAGAATATCGGGTTTTAAGTTTTTTAATAATTTAGCGCCAGAAACTACACCATCTGCCTGACCAATTACTTCAAATTCTGGAGCATAGATATTTAAATCTTGCAAGAAAGTTGACCTTGCCTGCTCCATGTCGTCAATGATTATGGCTTTATATTTTTTCATTTTCAATTATAGGGATTTTTAAAATAATTTTTGTTCCGCTTGCAATGTTATTGTTATCGTAGAGATCAATGATTAGTAAACTTTGCATTTCTGAATTTGTATTGAGCAACTCCAGTCTTTCTTTTGTAACTTTTAAACTGGTAGATTCATGGTAAGTTTCCTTACTACTACTATTAATTTCAGCTGCTTTTTCTCTACCAATTCCATTATCTTCAATGATACATTCTAAATAATCGCTAAATTCTTTGAAGGAAATTATAATTTTCCCTGTTTTGTTTTCTAATCCTTTCATTCCGTGTTTAATTGCATTTTCAACAAATGGTTGCAACATCATTGGTGGAATTTTGATAAAATCAGTTTCAAGATTTTCGGCTAAAATCTCGTAAGTAAATTTGTCAGCATTGCAAAATCTTTCCACGAGCAAATAATTTTCTAAAGTATTTATTTCTTCTTCTAAAGTTATTTCATTTTTACGAGAATTATCCAAAATTTGCCTCATTAATCTAGAAAATTTAGCCAAGTAATATCGTGCTTCTTTTTCTTTTCCAGAACCTATTAGACTTTGAATAGAATTAAGAGCATTGAATATAAAATGGGGATTCATTTGCAAGCGCAACGCTTTTTGTTCCAATTCCAGAAATTCTTTTTCAACCTCTAATTCTTCTTGTTTTTTTCGGGCTTTAAATCTAATTCGGCTAGCTTGATATTTGTAAAAAAGAAAAAGAATTGTAATGCTTAAAACTATAACCAAAATTATAAACCAAGTTGTTTTCCAAAAGGGCGTGGCTATCGTAAAACTAAATTCCAAAGGCTTTTCAGTGCGAATACCATCTTCGTTTATAGCAGTTAAAAGGAAGGTGTATTCTCCGGAATTTAGATTTGAATATACAATGTTGTGAGAATTGGAAAGAGGAGACCAATCGTTATCAAATCCTTTTAATTTCCACCGATATTCCACGGCCAAAGGGTTTTTTAAATTGACTCCGATAAACTCAAAACTTAAATGATTTTCATTGTATGCAAAATTCATTCGCTTTAATGGTTTTCCAAAACGCAGCAGGCTTTCATTGTTATCTAAAATGCTTTCGTAAAACTGACGAATATTGGTAAATGACAATATGGGTGGTTTTACATTTTTGACCAATTCTGCAAGATCAAATTTGCAAAGCCCATGAATTGTCCCTATCCATATCACGCTATTTTGATCCGTAAATACTGCGTTTTGGCAGGTTTCTACACCAGTAAATCCTTCTTGTTTACCGTAATTTTTTATTTGCTGAATTTTTAAGTTTTCATTAAAAGAAACATAATCCAGACCCTTTTCAGTTCCAATTATTAAATTGTTAGGAGAGGTAGCAGAAAGTAGATATATGTTTTCGGAGCTTAAACCATTTTTTTGGTTCAAATTAAATAATTTTTTTAAACTCGATGTGTTTATACAATCTACACCTCCACCTGCCGTGCCAACAAATAGTAAGTCTTTTGTTCCACTTAAACATCTTATTATATCAGAACTCAGTCCATTTTTAATTGAAAACCTTTTATCCGATTTATTGTCTGAAGTAAAACAAGCCACGCCATGAGACTCACTTCCATACCATAAATTTCCATTTTCGTCTTCAAATAAACTAGTAATTCTGTTGGATAGCAATCCTTCTTTCACCGTCCATTTTTCTATTAAATAATTTCCATTTTTAATACTGATTTCTATAATTCCGTTTCCGGCTGTAGCGATAAAAATGTGACCTTTTCGAGATAAAATAATTTGCTTAACATAAGTTTTTTCCAATTCTTTTATTGCTATAAATTCCTGATTCTTAAAAACAAAAACGCCACTTCCATCCGTTCCAAACCACATGGTGCCCTCATTGTCTTGCGCTATTGCCTTTACTTTTACACTTGCAAAACCATTTGCTTTATTGTAATTAATTATCAGTCCGTTTTCAATAACACTTACACCATTTTGCGCATTGCCTACCCAAATTTTATTTTGGTCATCTTTAAAAACGCTGTAAATAAAACGACCATCTAATCCACTTTGCTCATCGTAAAAAGTAAATTGTTTGCCTAAATACTGAGAAACTCCTCCTCCCGACGTTCCGAACCAAATACTCCCATGATAGTCTTCAAATATTTTACGAACGTGGTTGTTGCTCAGACCTTCCTTTTCACTGATTTCTGTAAATCTTTTAGTGTTCAAATCATAATGCAATACACCTTTTTTCAAGGTAGCAATCCAAAGTATTTCATTTTTGTCTTTATAAATATCTAAAACAGTTTGTGCTTTTAGTTCTCCGCCATAATCTATACGAGAAAACTCATTATTGGTATATTTATAGAGGCCGTCGCCATAAGTACCAATCCATAAAACTTTATCTTTAAATTCTAAAGTAGTTATGGCGTTTTTCATAAATTTTGATTCCTTGGAAAACTCTTTAACTTTACCATTTTCGAAAAGAAATAACCCCTCGTTAGTCGCAAACCAGATTTTTGATTTACTTACAGCTACTATTGAATTTATACTTTTGTTGAGGTAAGTTTCGGGTAATTTTATCTCCTCTAACCTTGAGTTTTTTAATTGAAATATTCCTGTATTGCTAGCACAAAAAAGCGTGTTTGAAATGAAGCTTAAATCTGTAATGTTTATTGGTTCAATGCCGTTTTCTTTATTGAATTTAAAGAATTTATTTCCGTCATATTTTGCTAGCCCTTTAGTCGTTGCGATCCAAATATTACCTAATGAATCGGTTTGTAAATCATTAATGTAATTACTCGGAAGTCCATCTTTCTCAGTGTAATTTATAAATTCTGTACCATTAAAAACGCTGATTCCACCTCCACGCGTGCCCAACCATAAAAATCCACGTTTATCTTGACAAATACTGTAAACTTGTGACTGCGCCAATCCATCTTCAACATTGTATTTTCTAAAATTGTATTCTTGTGCATTTACCAAATAAGGTAAAAAAGAAAAAACAATTAAAAAAAAGATGAATTTAAACTTCACAGATAGAAAATTATAATCAAAGATAGAAAACACTTTCAAGAGAATAACTTACGAATAATAAAATCAAGTGTTTTAAGAAATAAAAGACCATTATACTAGCTTAAAATTTATAATATGGGAAGAAAGAAAATAATCAGACTTTATACTGTTAGGGAACAAAACATCAGTTTATTGATGAAGAGTTTGCGCTTTTTGATAATTATGCTTTTTCTAAATTGGTATTATTTTGCTTTGCCCAATAAGATCTTTGATAATTCAACATCTACAGTTTTAATTGATAGAAACGGTAAGCTTTCTGGGGCAAGAATTGCAGCAGACGAACAATGGAGATTTAGTCCTGGAGATTCAATACCCGCAAAGTTTAAAGAATGTATTATCGAATTTGAAGACCGAAATTTTTACAATCATATTGGAGTGAGTGCAAAAGGAATAATGAGGGCAATATTGCAAAATTTACAATCCAAAAAAAGAATAAGTGGGGGCAGCACAATTACGATGCAGGTTATAAGAATGATGCGCAAAAATCCGCCCCGAACTTATTTTGAAAAAATGAAAGAAATTTTGCTTGCAACAAGATTAGAGTTGAGCTATAACAAAGAAGAAATTATTAAAATGTATGCTGATAATGCACCATTTGGTAACAATGTGGTTGGTTTAGAAGCCGCGTCTTGGAGGTATTACAACCGCCAACCAAATCTATTATCATGGGCTGAAACTGCTACCTTGGCTGTCTTGCCGAATGCTCCAGGTTTAATTTATCCAGGTAAAAATCACCACAAATTAAAAGCCAAACGAGATAGATTATTAAAAGGCTCTTAATAAACGGAAAAATAGATAACGCTACGTATCTTATTTCTGTAAATGAAACTTTGCCTTCCCAGCCGAAAAAACTCCCTAATTTAAATCCTCAATTACTGGCGAAATTTAGAAAGGAAGGGAAAAATGCTAAAACCATTTACAGTACCATAGATTTGACTCTGCAAAGTCAAGTAAATAATATTTTGGAAAACCATCTTCAAATATTGCGTGATAATAAAATATACAATGCTGCTGTTATAATTACAGATGTTCATACAGGTGAGGTTTTGACGTACATTGGAAACTCAGAGAATGCTGGATATGAAAATTCCAACCAAGTCGATTGTGCAATTGCGCCAAGAAGTTCAGGCAGTATTTTAAAACCATTGTTGTATGCTAAAGCAATGGAAGCGGGAAATATAACTCCTAAAACACTCCTTCCCGACATTCCTAGTAATTTCGGAAGTTTTAAACCGAAAAATTTTTCTGGTGGTTTTGAAGGGTTACTTCATGCAAATACCTCAATTTCTAAAAGTTTAAATATTCCCTTGGTTCATTTATTGAATCGTTATGGATTATCTAAATTTCACTCCGATTTAAAAGAAATGGGTTGTAATACTTTACCGAAACCTGCTAGCCATTACGGTTTGAGTCTGATACTGGGTGGGGCAGAAGTAAAACTGTATGATTTGGTGAAAATTTATACAGCCTTAGCTCAAAACCTTAATGGTGAAACTGTATTTTCCGATTTAAAACTGACTAAAGATCAAAGGTTAAAAGAGAAAAATAAACTAATAAATAAAGGCGCAATTTATGAAACATTTGAAGCAATGTTGGAAGTTAACCGGCCAGATGAAGAAAACAACTGGCAATATTTTTCATCCTCTAAAAAAATAGCGTGGAAAACAGGTACAAGTTTTGGTTTTCGAGATGCTTGGTCAATTGGAGTTACTCCCGATTTTGTGGTGGGAGTTTGGGTGGGTAACGCGAACGGTGAAGGTCGCCCAGGACTCACAGGTATTAAAGCAGCTGCTCCAATATTATTTGATATTTTTCAAAAATTACCACAAAAAAAGGTTTGGTTTAATTTGCCCGAAAATGAAATGTGTAAAGTCGGAATTTGTGCTCAAAGTGGAAGCAGAGCTTCAGAAAATTGTACCCAAATAAGACAAGAATACATTCCGAAAACTTGCTTAAAAACCACGGCTTGCATCTATCATCATCTTGTCCATTTAAATTCCGATAAGACCTTCCAGGTAAACACAGATTGTGAGCAAAGCATAAATATTATTTCAGAAAAATATTTTGTTTTACCTGGGGTTTACGAGCATTATTACAAACAAGGACATCCCGAATATAAATGTTTACCTGAATTTAAAAGCACTTGTGGCAGTTCTAACAAAAGAAGAAATATTGATATAATTTATCCTCAAAATTCCCAAAAAATTTATTTGCCCAAAAAACTAGATGGAGAACAAGCAAGTCTAGTTTTAGAAGCGTTTAACAGAAATTCTAATGGATTGTTGTATTGGCACTTGAACCACGAGTTTTTAGGAACTACGGAGCACATTCATCAATGGAAATTGAGACCTGAAAAAGGCAAATATGTTTTAACAATTATTTCTGATAAAGGCGAAGAAAACATTATACATTTTGAGATAGTAAATTAGTTCATCTTCATTTTATTAACGATAAAATTTACAAAAAATAAGAACAAAAAAACACCGAACTAAATGTCCGGTGTTCTATTTTATTTAATAAGTCTATTTAATAAATCTGCTTATTTTTTATCCTCAACTTCTTCGAAATCAACATCGGTCACTTCATCTTGTGGTTGTTCGCTGCCTTGCTGACCTTCTCCGCCTGCTGCTTGCTCTCCGCCACCTTGTGCGTTACCTGCGTTGTACATTTCTTGTGATGCTGCTTGAAACACAGTATTTAATTTTTCCATTGCTGGATTTAAATTTTCCATGTTTTTAGCTTCGAATTCTTTTTTCAATTCTGCCAAAGCATCTTCAATTGGTTGTTTTTTATCTTCCGGAATTTTATCTCCGTATTCTTTCAATTGACGTTCTGTTTGAAAAATTAAAGAATCTGCTTTGTTAATTGTATCCGCTTCATCTTTTCTTTTGCTATCTGCATCTGCATTAGCAGCGGCTTCAGCCTTCATTCTTTTAATTTCGTCGTCAGACAAGCCTGAACTAGATTCAATCTTAATTGACTGCTCTTTTCCTGTTCCTTTGTCTTTCGCAGAAATGTGCATTATACCATTGGCATCAATATCAAAAGTTACCTCAACTTGTGGTACTCCTCTTGGAGCTGGTGGAATGTCACTCAATTGAAATCTTCCCAATGTTTTATTGTCATTGGCCATTGCTCTTTCTCCTTGCAATACATGAATGTCAACCGACGGCTGATTGTCTGATGCAGTAGAGAAAGTCTCAGATTTCTTAGTTGGAATAGTTGTGTTTGCTTCAATTAATTTTGTGAACACACCTCCCATAGTTTCAATTCCTAATGAAAGTGGAATAACATCTAAAAGCAAAACATCTTTCACTTCACCTGTTAAAACACCACCTTGAATTGCAGCACCAACCGCAACAACTTCATCCGGATTAACTCCTTTACTAGGAGCTTTGCCGAAGAATTTTTCAACTGCTGCTTGAATAATTGGAATTCTTGTAGAACCTCCAACTAAAATTACTTCATTTATATCGCTAGTTGATAAACCTGCATTTTTCAACGCCGATCTACAAGGTGCAATTGTACGTTCAACAATGCTAGAAATTAATTGCTCAAATTTAGATCTCTGCAATGTGCGAACAAGATGTTTTGGAATTCCATTAACTGGCATAATATATGGCAAGTTAATTTCAGAAGAAGTTGTTGAAGAAAGTTCAATTTTCGCTTTTTCGGCTGCTTCCTTTAATCTTTGCAAAGCCATTGGATCTTCTCTTAAATCCAAACCTTCTTCTGCTTTAAATTCTTCTGCCAACCAGTTAATAATTGCATCATCAACATCGTCACCACCTAAATGTGTGTCGCCATCTGTAGATAATACTTCAAAAACACCATCACCTAATTCAAGGATAGAAACATCATGTGTACCACCACCAAAATCAAATACAACAATTTTTTGGTCAATTCCTTTTTTATCCAAACCATAAGCCAAAGCTGCTGCTGTAGGCTCATTGATAATTCTCTTAATTGTTAAACCTGCAATTTCACCAGCTTCTTTCGTTGCTTGTCTTTGCGAGTCATTAAAATATGCTGGAACAGTTACAACTGCTTCCGTTACTTCATGTCCTAAATAATCTTCTGCCGTTTTCTTCATTTTTTGAAGAATCATTGCAGAGATTTCTTGAGGCGTATATGTTCTGTCGTCAATTTTTACTCTTGGCGTGTTGTTGTCTCCTTTTACGATTTCGTAAGGTACACGTTTAGATTCTTTATTGGTGTTATCAAAAGCTGCACCCATAAATCTTTTAATCGAGTAAATGGTTTTTCTCGGGTTTGTAATTGCCTGACGTTTTGCAGGATCACCAACCTTAATTTCACCACCTTCCACAAATGCAACAATTGAAGGTGTTGTTCTTTTTCCTTCTGAATTAGCGATTACTACTGGCTCGTTACCTTCCATTACAGCGACACAAGAGTTTGTAGTACCTAAATCAATTCCGATAATTTTCCCCATATCTATTCTATTATTTTGGTTTTTATTTTTTTACTTATTTTACTATTTTTTAGCCTTGTCAGCCGATGTCCCTAAGTCAAGCTTTATGCCACGCCCCAATTCTTAAAAAATTCTGACATTTTTGATAATCTAATCAAAATTTGAATGAATTTTACTGACTTTGTGACAGATTTAAATATTTTGAACTGTCAAATCGTTGTGGTTTGTATTCATTATGTAGGTTCATGGCATGCCATGAACCTACATAATGCATCATGCCATGAACAATTGGGCACAAGTTTGTATAAAACTAACCAAAGACGCACAAGGAAATATGGGCTATACAGCAACTGCAAACTGTCAGCCTTATATAGATTGTATGGGTACACTTTATGGAAATGCTGTTGTAGATTGTGAAGGAGATTGTGGCGGTAGTGCATTGAGAGGTGATGTAGATTTAAATCAGCTCATTGAAACCAATGATGGAGATGGATACGTTAATGGAATAGTAAATTCTTCAATTGCGGTGAGTCCATGTAAGGATATTAGCGATGATGGAATTATTAGTGTTTGGGATGCAGGTTTGGCAATTAATTGTGCCTTAAATGGGGGTCCTAACAATAACAACTGCGAATTCCCAAATACAATTCAAAGTATCAGTCAATATGCTGAAATTGGTTACACTGAAATTAACACTAGCCTTGGCTACATTGATGTTTATTTGAGAAATCCAGATTGTAAAATCGTTGGATATGAGTTTAATGTTTCTGGAATTGAAATTTCAAATGTTCAAAGTTTAATAAGTGCTACTGAATATCCTGCGACACCAGCATTTTTACCTGGCGGAAACAAAGTTGTTTGTATCTCAACTCAAGATAGTTTAATCTCGAAACATGTTACACCAACACCATTGGCAAGAATTTATTATTCTCAAATAACAGATCCTACAATTTGTGTTGAACAAATAATTCATGTTTTAAATAGCAATTACGAACCAATTATAATGGCAACTCCTTTAAACTGTATTTCGGTTGCTGGTGTAGATGAATTGGGAATGCAAGAGTTTAGCTTGTATCCAAATCCTGCTCAGAACGAAGTGTCAATTAGTTTAAAAGTAAAAGCTGAAGATAACTTCGATTTAATTGTTTTAGATGCCATGGGAAGAGAAATGAAAAAGCAAATAATTTTTGCCGGTAGCATTGAAACGAATATTAATATTAGCGATTTATCAAATGGTATTTATCAGGTAGTTTTAACCAATGGAACTACAAGAGCTGTTAAAAATTTATCTGTAGTTAGGTAATTATTTAATTTAATTTTAGCTCGATTAAAGTTCTTTAATGTTGAATATTTAACAAAATTTTAGATAAAATTTTATGGCACGTCTATTGTATAAATGCCAATATAATCTTAAATTCAAAGATATGAAAAACACATACACAGCAATGTTTACCTTAGGTTTTATGGTAATCGCAAACATGACTTTTTCTCAAACTTTAGGCAGCCGAACTTCCATCTCGGCTAGTGAGAATACGCAACCAACCGTCAAGACACCAATCGAAAATAAATCAGCAATAAATTCGAAAGAAATAACAAACGAACTAAAAGCATGGGATCCCGTGAGAGGTGAATGGCTTGCCAACAGTATGGTTGCTATTTCAACTCAATCTCCTGTTCCAGATAGAACTTTTCCAGAAAATGTGACACCACAAGAACTTTTTGCAGTTGTCCCATCTGATGTTAGAGCTAGAGTTTTGAACAGCACAAACAATGGAGTACAAAGTGCTCAAAATAATAATGAAAGAGATCAGTGGATGCAAATGCAACAATTTGCAAACAGACCGAATTGTTCACTTTCAACTGGTAAAACTTATGGAGATCCGCATTTAAAATCGTTTGATGGTGCAACTTATTCTTTCCAAACAGTTGGAGAGTTTGTTCTTGCCAAATCTGCAAGTGGAGATATGGAGGTGCAAGTAAGACAACAACCACAAAAAGAAGATTTTTCGCTCAATACAGCCGTTGCAATGAATGTTACGGGCGATAGAGTTAGTATTTATACCACAAGTTACGATACGCGTAATTTTAGATCAAATGTTCATGTTAACGGCCAAGAAGTTATGCTTACTTCTGGAGATTATTTTTTGCCAAGAGGTGGCGTTTTGAGAAGAGTAGGGAAGGGTTACGATGTTGTTTGGCCTTCAGGTGAAAGGGTTATAATTTCTGAAAGAAACAGCGGTGGAATGGAGTTCTTTAATATTGAAGTTCAAGTTTTTGCTTGTAATACACAATACCAAGGTATTTTGGGAAATGCAAATGGAAATCGAAACGATGATTTTGATGTAAGAGGAGGAAATAATAACAATCTCGCTTGGCAAAATTGGGGGTCTGGTCCTTCAAATGCAAGAACCGATGCTATGGAAAAAGAATATTTGGCTTATTTAGCTAAAGACTTTGCAAGGTCTTGGAGAATAACACCAGAAACTTCGCTTTTCGATTATTCAGCTGGACTTACAACTTATTCTTACATCGATGAATCATATCCACGTGTGCACCATACTTTAAATGATCTTAATCAAACTGACAGAGACAATGCAAGAAAAGTTTGTGAAGGTCGTGGAATTTCTGGTAATGATTTAGATGGTTGTGTTTACGACCAAGCTTATTTAAGAATTGAGCCAGACAAAGGAAGAGATTATAACAGTCCTATATCTAACGGTCGATTGGATAAGGTTACAAATCCACGCCCAAATGTAAATACGGTGCCTGTTATTACACCACAACCAGTTCCAGTAACTCGTCCTGGTGGAGATGGTGGAACTAGACCTGCCGTTGATGGAAAAGTTTTAGAAAAAGAACAAGATAGAAATATCGATGGTAAGCCACAAGGCGATACTAAAATTCAAAACACAAATTCTAAAAATGATAATAAAACAAGTCCAGTTTTGTCTAAAGAATCACCGAATACAGGTGGAGGAAAAGTTGAGCCAGAACAAAAACCTGTAATAAACAAACCTGCGCCTGTAAATAATGAAAGCGAAACAAAACCGGTTGTTGAGCCAAAACCCGTCGTTACCCCGAAACCAGAACCTAAACCTGTTATAACTCCAAAGCCAAGAGTTGAGCCAGAGCCAAAGGTTGTAACGCCAAAGCCAGTTGTAAAACCTGCGCCCGTAGTTACACCAGCAACAACAGTTCCAACAACAGGGAGAGGAAAATAATTTATATAATGATATAATGCAATTTATAAATTGCAAAAAGGGACGTGATTATTCACGTCCCTTTTTAGTTTATTGCTTTACTAGTTTTTTCAACTCAAAAGCTTTTATGTTTTGAAATACTTTATCCTATTTTTTATTCAAATTCCAGTTGTAGTCCATATAAGAAACAGTTGCATCGCTTTTAACTTCAGTATCTGAATATTTATTAATAAAAGAGATAACGCCTCCAGCTTTCTCAAAATCTGCTTTGTACCAGTTAAAAATGTTTGATATTTGAATTTTACTTTCTTCCAATTTGTTTTTGCCAGTATCTTTCAAAAAATCTTTCGTTGCTTTGGTAAGTTGACTTTCCATTTTGCTAGCTGTGAAGGCTTCGTTTATTAATTTCGGACAAGATATACTCGCACAGTTTACTGCGAAATGAATTCTTGGCTCGTTAAAATCTTTGCGAATAATATTGTTTTCAATATCATTAAGACTGTATGTTTTTCCTCCGATTTCTATAAACTTCTTATCCCAAGGTTTGTCATTGTTTATGTCTTTTATAGATTTAACAGGGTAGTTATCAATCACTAATTTAATTGTGAAAATATTGTAAGCATTTATCCAATAGGCAAGCTTTTGTTTACTTGTCCAAGAAGATTCAACTGTGTTTTCTTTCATGTCTTTTATCACAGCATCTACCTCAGATTTATTTGCTTTTAATGCTTCATAATCAACTTTACCAGCCGAACTAACATATTTTTTCAATAAAGTATTTAGCTTCTCATGTGCATGAATATCTGTAGCCGCAATTTTTTCAGTTTCTTTAGGAGTTTCTTTATTTTCTACAATTCCATTATCAGTCTTTATTTGTTCTTTATCAATGTTTTTAATATCCTTAGGTTGGTCTTTCTTAGTACCTTTTTCTTTCACAACTTCAGTGCTTGATGTTAGTTCATCAACTCCATAAGATATTCCAGCCGCATTAGGCTCATTCGTTAATTCTTCCATTTCAGAGACATTGTCAGAATTATCCATCTCACGATTTAACTTTTTATCTTCACTTTTGCAAGAAAGTATGGCAAAAACGATGGCACTGTAAATTATAATTTTCATCCTGTTTATTTTAAGAATATTTATGCGAAAGATACGTATTATTTCATTCAACGGATTTGTATTTGTTAATCCATTCTAAATCTTGTAGGTTTTTCAGTAATTTCCAAAAACTAGTATCTTGAAACCGATCGACATCAAAGTTTTTAAAAGCGTAATCTTTGTAAAGCATTTGCATTTGGGCAGGACTTGGCTTGTATCTTTCTTGCGCCCACCCATTTCCACGAATAAATTCCATTTGGTTGTATCTCAATTTCCAGGCAGAATCTATACTTGGACATGAGAAATATTCTTTAGTTGTCAATGAATCAACTATAACGCCGCCATCTATTCCGTGTAACGCCAGTAAATCTATGCGCTCTCGGTTATAAATACTCGGCCATTTGCCACTTGCAAAATATACAAAATCATGGTAACTCAAATTCTTTTTAAGTGCTTGGGTTCGACCGTTGTTAATGTAAACCTGGATTTGAAATATACTACCATCTGATTGAAAATTAACACGTAAAGAAAATTGTGTACAGGGATAAGTAGGAGCTATTACAGAAGTTTGACTTAGCCAAATAAATCCGAGCAAGAAAAATAACGATATGGATTTAACAAAAAACATTATGCTTTATATTGAACGGCTTTATACTGAACGAATATTATATTAGTTTCAATTTTCTTATTTGACAAAATTTTGCCTCAAAACAGAAAGCTAATTTAATTAAAAAGAAACAATTAAATACAATTTTTCGTATTAAACTATTTTTTAGACTTCAACAAATAGTAGGCAACTACGGCAATCACGAACATTGTTATGGCTGGAATTATAACATTATTACTGAACTTAAAAGTCGCAATTAGCAAGGGAATCGCTAATAAAATTATAAGATAATATCTACTTTGGTTCTTTTGTTTTTCCATCAAAATCTAACAATTTTATCTGGCATTATGCAAGCATGTAATTTAATGTCGGTCGGCAACACATCATCAATAATCGGTTCAAGATCAAACATAGATAAACCTATAAACTGACAAGATGGTGAACACTTTTTGAGTAATCTATCGTAAAATCCTTTGCCGTAACCAACTCTGTGTCCACCAATATCTGCTGCGTATAAAGGAACAAAAACATATTCAAGTTTATCTGCCGCTACTATTCTGCCTTTTTTTGGTTCTGGAATTCCAAATTGATTCAATTCTAATTGGTTTTCATTTTCAAATAAAATATGTTTCAATTCCATTGTCTGAAAATTCGTTTTCGGAACAGCTACAAACACATCAAAATTTTTGGCCTTTTCCCAAATGCAGTAAGTATTAATTTCAAAATGTCTCTCTATTGGTAAAAATAGACTTATGTATTTGCCTTCAAGTTTGAAATTTTTAAAAAGCATCTCACATATTTGTTCTGAATACTTGTCAAGCATCTTTGGTGAGAGCGTTTTGCGCTTCTCCTTGTACTTTAATCTTAATTCTTTTTTAGTCAAAATTAAAAGCCAGGTAAAAATGATTTCACTGAATTCATTGATTCTTGTTCATTTATTTTATTGGCTTCCTCCAAAGCACGCTTAAAAGCAACGGCAATTAAATCTTCCAGTTCTTCTTTGTCCATTCCTTCTAAATCTTTATTGATTTTAATTGATTTAAAAGCACGGTTCGCCGTTAGTTCAATTTCCACTTCATTGCCCGAAGTTTTTCCACTTACGATAACTGTGTCTAGTCTTTTTTTATTTTCTTCTACGGCATTTTGCATTTCCTGCATTTTGCCAAACATATCATTTCCAAACATTTTAAATCTTTTTATGCTCTGCGAAGATACAAGTTTTTACATATATCAACAATAATTTGTAATCACCTTTCTTCAATTTTATATTGAACATTACCTTAAATTAAATAAATTTTCAAAAAATTTTCTACATCGATATCAATTTCAAATTATCTTGTATATTTACAACTCCAATTTTTGGATATTACTTATGAATTCAAAGAATACATCCATTTTCTTATTTAGCGGCTTGCTATTAATTGTAGGATTTTTATTTTCCTTCAAATATTACAATAAGGTATTGCCCGAAGTTTTTGTTGACGACCTTAATGTATCGGAGGT
>JBBSUQ010000004.1:0-38834 GCA_038234235.1 Flavobacteriales bacterium | reverse complement strand
TCATAAAAAATCAAATAAATAAGGCATTTACTATTTAATGGAAATTGATTCTTTCTCAATTCCCACAAAATCACCATCTTTGCAAAACTTAAAAAACAAACTATGAAATTGCTTTATGCAATCCTTGCCATATTAAGTTTTGCTCCATTATCCTATTGTCAGAATACATTGGAGCAACTGATTTTGGATAAAGTAAATCATCTTCGAGACAGCCTTCACCTTAATCATTTGCAACTGGATGCCACATTGAATAAAGCGGGAGAAGATCAGGCATATTACATGGCAAACAAAGGAGAACTGACGCATTTTCAATTAACATACACTAAAGAAACCCCAAGCGATCGAGTATATTATTACAAAGGAAATAGAACTTATGTTGGAGAAAATGTAGCGCAAATCAATGCAAAACTCAATAGAATTAGAGTACTTGATATTGAGCAAGCAGCAAATGATTTTTATCATGCATGGTTCAGCTCTCCCAAACATTATGAAAACATGATCCATCCCGATTACACTAAAATGGGACTTGGAACATGGAAAACGGCAAAAAACAAAATGTATGGCGCTCAAGTTTTTTCATCAGATGAAATAAAACTTCCGAGTGCTTTTAAGAATTCAGAACTGGCTTGGGGAGTTAGAACGGCAGAAAAAACTTGTAAAGATGAACCTCAAACTTACGAGTCAATGTTCTTTGCAAATAGTGTAATTGTTGAAGGAAATTCGGTCTACTTTTATTTTCACGACCGCAATTTTTTTGAAAACGTTATTCAAAATGACAATGATGGTATGGCAATAGATGTTATTTTACGCCAACAACTTCCATGCAACAAAGAAAATCAATTTCATATATCACCAGTTTTTGATGGAGAAATGCAACGTCCGATTTACAAAAACGACCTTTATCGTAATAATTTATCAGAAAATCCAAAGAAAATTAAAGTAAAAATTGGTGAAGTGCCAGACTACTTACAAAATCAACAATGGGAAGCAAATATTATAATTATAAATGACAACAAATTGTGTGAATATTCTTATCCGGTAGAAGTGCCTAGCGATATTTTTCCGCTTTTTAAAATTGATTCTTATTTTGAAGTGGATGACAGTCTAAATTTTAAAAAACCATTAGAAATAGCCATCAAAGATTCTATTCATTTGGTCCTCGATTATGAAAGAAGTAACAGGCAATTTTCCTCACTTAATATAGAGGAATACGGTCGTTTTTTTATCTGGGGAAATTTTGTAAAAGATATTGAAATAGAATGTTTTGCCTCGGTAGAAGGTCCGCTTTGGTTAAATCAACAATTATTGGAAGAACGAAAATCTACCGTTGTTCAATTATTACAATCTGCGAATATAGAAACTCGAAAAGCTCAATTTACATTAGAAGAAAACTGGCCTTTGATGAATGAACAGATTGAACAATATTCACTGAATCAATTGAAGACAAAAACTCAAGACCAAGTGAAATATAGTTTACAAAATCATCCTATTCCAGAACAAGATTCTTTGTTGTTTGAACAACGAAAAACACATGTTTATGCTGTGATTGACACCCTTGTGAAGGTCGAAGATTATCAAAGTTTTAAATTTGCGCGCTACTATGATTCAACAATTCTAATTAATAAGTTACCATGGAATAAAATTTTACGAGAAGACTATATTCTCATAAACAATCCAATTGAAACAGATTTAGTTGATACGCTAATTTCTTTTAAAAAATTGAGAACAAATTTATTGGGTGCTGCGAGTATTGATGGATCTTACGAAAATTTAGACAGTGCTCTTGTTGAAAAGTTAGTCCAGAATATTGATACTAAAAACGCCATTCAAGTATTTAATTATGCACAGTTTTTAACTCATTATTGGTTTTTTAATTTCGCTAGAAATTACGAGACAAACAAAATTGCCAATACTATTACGCCCGAACAATTAAGGGCATTGGTAGATCAAATTGATACGACTTTATTCCGACCAACAGATCTTGTAAGATTAAAGTTGAACATTTTGCTTTCTGGAATTCATTACAATGCGGCACACAATCAATGGAAATTGGTTGAAACTTATTTCAAAACAATTGCGGACCTTGTAAAATTGGAAGATTTTAGTCCTCAAGAAGCCATGGAATTAGCTTTATTTTGCAATCATTTTCATAAGTTCGATGAATCCGTACAAATCTTGGATCAATTTCACGAAAATAAAAGTCTATCGGAAGATGGTTATTTTGTCTTGGCAAAAACTTCCTCGTTGATTAGACTTAAACTAAAAAATGAAGTCTATTGGGCTTACATGAATTCCGCCAAACGCGCAAATCAAAGACGATATTGCAAATGGCTAGATTCTTCGTTTCAGATACAGCGAGATGAACATATAAAGAAAGATTTCTGCAAAGAATGCAAGTAATCCAAATTCAACGAATTTCCCAATCTTCCAAAAAATCTAAAATATTTTCACTTAGTTTAAAAATCATTTGTACATTTGCCCAGATAAAAAAATAGAAATGACAATAATTCAGTTACATCATCATCATTTTCATATTTGCCCTCAGGCGAAGTGATAATGATATGTAGTTGACTACAAAATATCTAAAAACACTGTCTGAGCAAATCAGACGGTGTTTTTTTTGCACTTTGGTTTCCTCAGACTTTTCGAAATTTAAAATAATAAAATTGAAATGAGTAAATTAAAAATAGCAGTACAGAAAGAAGGCAGACTTAACCAAGAATCTTTACAACTTCTAAAAGATTGTGGAATAGACATCAACAATGGCAAAGATCAACTAAAAGTGGTGGTTGGTAATTTTCCAATGGAAATTTTATACCTGCGCAACTCCGATATTCCGCAATACCTGGAAGATGGAACTGTAGATATTGCCATTTTAGGTGAAAATTTATTAATTGAGAAGCAAAAAAAGGTTGACATTGTTCGAAAATTGGGTTTTTCTAAATGTAAGGTTTCTCTAGCTGTTCCAAAAGATGTAGTTGATGATTCTATTGAATATTTTAATGGAAAAAAAATAGCAACGTCTTACCCAGTTACGCTTCAAAATTATTTGGATAAAAATAATATTAAAGCGGAAATTCATACCATTTCCGGTTCTGTAGAAATTGCTCCAAATATTGGTTTAGCAGATGGTATTTGCGATATTGTAAGTTCTGGAAGTACCTTGTTTAAAAACGGACTAAGAGAAACCCAAGTTATCTTAAAATCTGAAGCTGTATTGGCGAAATCTCTGCAATTAAATGAAGAACAAGAAGAAATATTAAGAAAATTATTATTTAGAATTGATGCCGTTTTAAGAGCGAAAAACAGCAAGTACATTTTACTGAATGTACCAAATGATAAGATAGCGGAAGTAACTAAAATTTTACCTGTTTTAAAAAGTCCAACAATTCTTCCCTTGGCTCAAGAAGGGTGGAGTTCTTTACATTCGGTAATTGATGAAAACCAGTTTTGGGAAGTTATTGATGCTCTAAAAACAGCTGGAGCAGAAGATATTTTAATTGTACCAATTGATAAAATGGTAATATGAAAACATTTAACAAACCAGACAAAGCTCAATGGGCTGAACTTGCTAAGCGTCCGACTATTAATCAAGGGCAATTATCAGAAACAGTTAATTCTATAATTGAAGATGTTAAACAAAATGGTGATAAATCACTAATTAAATATGCGAAAAAGTTTGATGGTGTGGAACTGATAGATATTTCCGTAACCGAACAAGAAATTAAGCAAGCGTGCGAAGAAGTTTCGCAAGAACTAAAAGATGCCATACAAATTGCTTACGATAACATTTACAAATTTCACAAAGCACAACAAGCCGAAGAAAAAATAATAGAAACTACTCCAGGAGTGAAATGTTGGAGAAAATCTGTAGCTATTGATAAAGTAGGTTTGTACATTCCTGGCGGCAACGCACCTTTATTTTCGACTATTTTAATGTTGGGAATTCCGGCTATAATAGCCGGATGTGACAAAATAATACTGTGCACTCCACCAAGCAAAAAACAACAAATAAATTCGGCAATTTTGTATACGGCAAACTTAGTTGGAATAAATAAAATATTCAAAGTTGGTGGCGCGCAAGCTATCTCTGCCATGGCTTTTGGAACGGAAACTATTCCACAAGTTTATAAAATTTTTGGACCAGGAAATCAATTCGTGACAAAGGCAAAAGAGTTGGTGCAACAGAGTGGAGTTGCCATTGATATGCCAGCCGGTCCAAGTGAAGTGTTGATAATTGCCGATGATACTTGCAACCCAAGTTTTGTAGCAGCAGATTTGTTATCGCAGGCCGAACACGGAGCCGATAGCCAAGTAATTTTATTGAGTGATAACGAAGCAATTGTTCAGCAATGTTTGGAAGAAATATTGAAACAAGTCGAGATGTTGCCAAGAAAAGAAACAGCAGTAAAAGCATTAGCAAACAGTAAAGCAATTATATTGAGTAATATGGAAGAATGTATCGCTTTTAGCAACCAGTATGCTCCAGAACATTTAATAATTGCCTCGGAAAAAACGAATGATTTTATAAATGAAATTACAAATGCGGGCTCCGTTTTCTTAGGAAATTACAGTTGCGAATCGGCTGGAGATTATGCCAGTGGAACCAACCATACTTTGCCAACCAATGGTTACGCTAAAAATTACAGTGGTGTATCTTTAGATAGTTTTGTAAAGAAAATTACTTTTCAAGAATTGAGTAAAGAAGGAATTAATAATATCGGGAATGCAATTGAAATTATGGCCGAAGCAGAGGATTTATTCGCCCACAAAAATGCCGTAACCATTCGATTAAAAGAAATTAGAAATGATTAATTTAGAAAATATTGTTCGTTCCAATATTTGGAAATTAGCTCCATACTCCAGCGCTCGAGATGAGTTTAGCGGCAAAGAAGGTGTGTTTTTAGATGCCAACGAAAATCCTTTCGGAGATTTGAATCGTTATCCAGATCCATATCAAAAAGAACTTAAATTAAAGCTGGCTGAAATAAAAAAAGTGGATATCAACAATATTTTTGTGGGAAATGGTAGTGACGAAGTAATTGATTTAGCTTTTAGAATATTTTGTAATCCAGGAAATGATAAGGCATTGACCTTCTCCCCAACTTATGGAATGTATGATGTTTCCGCAGCAATAAACAATGTAGAATTAATAAAACTTCCCTTAACTCAAAATTTTCAAATCGATTTAGAGGAAGTAAAAGCGTTCTTAAATGATGCCAGTATCAAACTGATTTTTATTTGCTCACCCAACAACCCAACGGGCAATTTGATGAAAAAAAATAGTGTAGAATTTATCCTCAATAATTTTAACGGAATTGTTATTATCGACGAGGCTTACATTGATTTTGCTCAAGAAGAATCTTTAATTAGTTTGGTTGGTAAACATAACAACTTAATAGTTAGTCAAACTTTTAGCAAGGCATGGGGATTAGCCGCTGTAAGAGTGGGAATGGCGTATTCAAATGCAGAAATAATAACCCTTTATAATAAGGTAAAACCGCCTTACAACGTGAGCGAATTAAATCAAAATGCAGCAAATAATGCACTTGAAAATATAGATAATTTTAATAAGAATCTTAAATCTATTTTAAGTGAAAAAGAAGAATTAGAATCAGCTTTACAAAAACTTAAACTGGTGAAAAAAATATACCCATCTGATGCGAACTTTTTGCTTATTGAAGTAGAAAATGCAGATAAAATTTATAGCACTTTAGTTGATCAAAAAATCATAACAAGAAATAGAAATAAATTGATAAGCAATTGCATTAGAATATCAGTAGGAACGCAAGAAGAAAACGATAAATTAATAACTGCCTTAAAAAATATAAAATGAAAAAAGTATTATTTATAGATAGAGACGGAACTTTAGTTATTGAACCACCAATAGATTATCAACTGGATAGTTTAGAAAAATTAGAATTTTATCCTGGTGTATTTCAATGGCTTTCTAAAATTGCGATTGAATTAGATTATGATCTCGTTATGATAACCAATCAAGATGGTTTGGGCACAGATTCTTTTCCAGAAGAAACCTTTTGGCCTGCTCAAAATAAAATAATTCAGGCTTTTAAAAATGAAGGAATTGAATTCAGTGAAATATTAATTGACAAAAGTTTTCCGGAAGAAAATGCGCCAACCCGAAAGCCAAGAACTGGTCTGCTAAATAAATACATCCATGGCGATTATGATTTAGAAAATTCCTATGTAATTGGTGACAGAGCAACGGATATCGAACTTGCTAAAAATCTAAAAGCAAAAGGTATTTTTATTGGAGAAGAAAAAGCAGGAGCTGTATTAAGCACTACGAATTGGTCTATTATTTATCAATTTTTAAAAGACCTACCAAGAATAGGAAAAGCCAATAGAACCACTAAAGAAACAGATATTAATATTGCAATTAATTTAGATGGAACAGGGCAATCAAAACTAAACACTGGCATAGGATTTTTTGACCATATGTTAGAACAAATTGCCAAACACGGTAATTTAGATTTGGAAGTCACAGTTAAAGGCGATTTAGAAATTGATGAGCACCACACAATTGAAGATGTGGCTATAACTTTAGGTGAAGCTTTTATTCAGGCACTCGGAAACAAAAAAGGAATAGAACGTTACGGTTTTTTATTGCCAATGGACGATTGCTTAGCGCAAGTAGCAATAGATTTTGGTGGCAGACCGTGGTTGGTTTGGGAAGCAGATTTTAAACGGGAAATGGTGGGAGAATTGCCAACAGAAATGTTTATGCACTTTTTTAAATCATTTAGTGATGCGGCAAAGTGCAATTTAAATATAAAAGCAACTGGCGAGAATGAACACCATAAAATAGAGGCAATTTTCAAAGCATTTGCCAAAGCAATAAAAATGGCCGTAAGTAAAACGAATAATTTCAGCATACCTAGCACGAAAGGAACAATATGATAGCAATTGTAAAATACAATGCGGGCAACATTACTTCCGTTCAAAATGCTTTAAATCGCTTGGGTTGCGAAAGTATTGTGACAGACAATCCAGTAATAATTTTAAAGCAGATAAAGTAATTTTTCCTGGTGTTGGTGAAGCCAGTACTGCGATGCAATATTTAAAACAAAGAGGTTTAGATGAGGTTATTAAATCCGTAACCAATCCATTTTTAGGTATTTGTTTGGGACTTCAACTAATGTGTAATAAAACAGAAGAAGGAAATACAGATTGTTTGGGTATATTTAATGTTGATGTAAAACGCTTTCCTCCAAAAGAAAAAGTACCGCACATGGGATGGAATAATTTTGAATCAGTAAAAGGAGAATTGTTCAATAACATAGAATTAAAAGACGACGTTTACTATGTCCACAGTTATTACGCCGAGCTAAATGAAGATACTGTTGCTGTTTGCAATTACATAAATCCATTTAGTGCGGCGTTGCAAAAAGACAACTTTTACGCTACGCAATTTCATCCTGAAAAATCAGCAGGGATTGGAGCGCAAATTTTAAAAAACTTTTTAGAGTTATGAGAATTATCCCCGCAATAGATATTATAGATGGCAAGTGTGTGAGACTTTCAAAAGGAGATTACAATACTAAAAAAATATACAATGAAAATCCGCTTGAAGTTGCTAAAATATTTGAAGCCAACGGTATTCAATATTTACATTTGGTAGATTTAGATGGAGCAAAATCACAACACATTGTAAACCACAAAATATTAGAAAGTATTTGCAGTAATACCAAATTAAAAGTAGATTTTGGAGGCGGTTTAAAAACGAATAAAGATTTAAAAATTGCTTTTGAAAGTGGCGCCAACCAAATTACTGGTGGGAGTATTGCCGTTAAAAATCCTGATATTTTTAAAAGCTGGCTGGCGCAATATGGAAGTGATAAAATTATATTGGGTGCCGATTGTAACAATAGAAAAATAGCAACTGCGGGATGGATGGAAACTTCAGCAATAGATGTCGTTGATTTTATTGCAGATTATCAAAAAGTAGGAATTAGTTATGTAGTTTGCACGGACATTGCCAAAGACGGAATGTTGCAAGGAACTTCCAATGAATTGTATAGCGAAATATTAAGTAAAACCAACGTAAAATTAATAGCAAGCGGCGGTGTATCTTGTTTTAACGATTTAATAATTCTAAAAGAAATGGGATGTGAAGGCGCTATAATCGGTAAAGCTTTTTACGAGGGTAAAATAACATTAAATGAATTAAAGACATTATGTTGAAAAAGCGAATTATACCTTGTCTTGATATCAAAGATGGTAGAACTGTAAAAGGAATAAATTTTATTGATATAAAAGATGCTGGAGATCCTATTGAATTGGCCAAAAAATACGTAGCTCAAGGTGCAGATGAATTGGTTTTTTTAGACATAACGGCCACTTTAGAAAATAGAAAAACACTAATAGATTTAGTTAAACATATTTCAGAAGAAATTAATATTCCGTTTACCGTCGGTGGTGGAATTAGTTCTGTGCAAGATGTTAGCAATTTATTAAAAGCTGGTGCCGACAAAATTAGTTTAAATTCTTCTGCCGTAAAACGACCTGAATTAATTAATGAAATTGCACTAGAATTTGGGAACCAATGCGTGGTGGTGGCAATTGATACTAAGTTTGTTGAGGGAGAATGGAAAGTATTTGTACATGGAGGCAGAACCGCAACCGCCTTAAAAACATTAGATTGGGCAAAGCAAGTTGAAAGTTTGGGCGCAGGAGAAATATTACTGACATCCATGAACAATGACGGTACAAAAAATGGGTTTTCTTTAGAAATAACTAAACAAGTTTCCGAAGCCGTAAATATTCCAGTCATTGCATCTGGTGGTGCAGGAAGCTCCGAGCATTTTAAGGAAGTTTTCCAACAAACCAAAGCAACGGGCGGGTTAGCGGCAAGCATATTTCACTATGGAGAAATACCAATACCCGAATTAAAAGAATATTTAAGAAAAAACGAAATAGCAGTAAGATGAACATAGATTTTAATAAAACCTACATGGCGGATATGCCTGAAAATAATTTAGTGCCCGTAATAATTCAGGATAATAATACCTTGCAAATATTGATGTTGGGCTATATGAATGAAGAAGCTTTTAACAAAACAAAGGTTGAAAATAGAGTGACATTTTTTAGCCGAAGTAAAAACCGATTGTGGACCAAAGGAGAAACATCTGGTAATTATTTAGAAGTAAAAGACATTCAATTAGATTGTGACAACGATGCTTTATTGATTAAAGTTATTCCAACTGGACCGACTTGCCACACAGGCAGCACATCTTGTTTTAAAGAAGAAACCGCAAAAGGATTTGTGTATGCTTTACAGGCAACTATCAGTCAGAGAATTGATGAGAACGACGAAAAATCCTACACCAATCAACTCTACCAAAGTGGAATAAATAAAGTAGCGCAAAAAGTAGGGGAAGAGGCAGTAGAATTAATAATAGAAGCCAAAGACAACGACATCGATTTATTTAAAAATGAAGCAGCAGATTTATTGTATCATTATTTAATACTATTGAAAGCGAAAAACATTAAATTTGAGGAAATTGAAGAAATATTAGAAAAGAGACGAAAATGAAAAAAAAAATCCATTTAACTATAATGATAATGACCGTTAATTTAATCATTTCGGCTTGTTCGGTATCAAACAAAACAGTTAATAACAAGGATGTAAGTCTGCAAGACCAATTGTTAATTAAACTACATTGTTATCAAAACGCAATGCCTTTATCAACGAGTAAACCTTATGTCGTAATTGATATCACATCAAAAAATGGAGCTTTAACTGATAATTTAAAAGTCGTAGAATTAAGCGCTAAAGGAGAAAAAGGGACATGGCAGACTTCCACTTTCGATACCGATGATTTCATGGGAAAAGAAACAGAAAACTACCAAAATAATGCAAGAGATTTCGATATTTCTATTGGTTCTCAGTATGATTTTAAAATAACTGTAGAGTCAGAAACAAAAGGAACTTTTATCTTTAACATTGAAAATGTCAATTTAGAAACCGTTTATTAATTAAAGAACAAAATTTAATTACAAAAAATGACGCAAATATCTGACCATACGGAAGATTATTTAGACAATCATTACATACACAGAAGCAACTGGCTTAGAGCGGCTGTACTTGGAGCAAACGATGGAATTTTATCTACAGCCAGTATTGCTATTGGAGTAGCGGCGGCAAGTAATTTTCGAGAACCAGTAATTCTGGCAGCTTTGGCCGGATTAGTTGCAGGAGCTTTGTCAATGGCGGCTGGAGAATATGTTTCTGTAAGTTCTCAAACAGATGTGGAGAAAGCCGACATTGAACGAGAAAAGAAAGAACTTGAAGAAATGCCCGAAATAGAACTATTGCGACTGGCAGAGATATATGAAAAAAGAGGTTTAAAAAAAGAAACTGCTTTAATAGTAGCGCAAGAGCTAACGGAATATGATGTTTTAGGCGCACATGTAAGAGATGAACTGGGAATAAATGAAATGAGTCAAGCCAAGCCCATGCAAGCAGCATTGGCTTCTGGTGCAGCTTTTACAGTAGGAGGTATGCTTCCTTTTTTAGTTACGCTTTTTTTACCATTGGAAAACATGGAGTATTTCCTCTATGGTTTCGCAATAATCTTCCTAGTAATTTTAGGTGCTCTAGCAGCAAAAACTGGTGGTTCTGGTATAGGAAAAGCAATTATCCGCATAACTTTTTGGGGAACCGTAGCAATGGGATTGACTGCCGTAGTTGGTCATTTGTTTGGTGTTAGAATGGGATAAGTTTAATTGATGAAGAATTTAAAAATTTTAATAATTATCTGAATTGAAATGACAGCTTGCAATGACACAGAAAATGATATTCAACTTAAATTATCAACTCGTTTATCATCAAATAGTGATAAAATAAAAATTCTGCCCAACGAAACATTTGAACAAGATTATAAATTTGAGTCAATATTTAAAATCAAGAAAAAATTAAAATCAGGAATTTATAATTTAAAATTTCTCAATGCCGCACCTGTGAATTTTGAAATAAAATGATGTTTAAGAAAATACATTAAATTTTGTTTTGATTGAAAATTTTGAGTACATTTAAGGATGCAAATTGAAAGAACAAATAAAGAAATTTTAATACGTCTTTCACCTGGGACTGATTTGGTTGGGCTTCAACGAATTTTAGACTACCTAAAATTTCGAGAAATAGCGTCAAAAAGTAAAGCTTCTCAAAAACAAATTGATGAACTTTCTTCCGATTCCAAATCATTATTGTGGAATAAAAATAGCAATCGGTTTTTGAAGTGAATTATGAAAAATCCTTTCACAAACATCGCAATATTAATCATAACTAGCACTTTATTATTATTATTCGCTTGCAACAAACCTGCTTATAAATACAACAAAGAATTTGAAGGAAACTGGCTCACAGATCGACGTTACGATTCTTTTTTAGGCGATACAGTTCGCAGTCAAATTTTTATAGAAGGAGTTAATGGAAAATTCAACAATACTTGTTTAACAGAATGTTTGCCAGATTTGTGCGGTTGCGTTAGTGCCCAAGGTGGAAAAGCCGTTATGAATTCATCAAAAACACAAATGAAAATTGGAAGTTCATCAAAAGCGATAACCTTGACAATTAATGAAGAACCAAATCAAGATGAATTAGGCAAATGGCAAATGAAGGTAAATGGTTTGGTCTATTTTAGGCAATAGACTTTACTTTCAATTCGCTCCTAATATCACTTGGCCAATTAGATCTAAATTTTCAAACATTTTTACCTTGACTTGAAATTTTAAAAATCCATGGGCTCCATTCGTCCTTCTATATATTCTATCAAAGCCAAATCACTTTTAGAAATTTGAACATTATTATTCATCTTTTTTGAACCAATCGCAGCCAATCATGTACAAAGTGAAAATTATTTTATGAAAACTCTTTTTGTACTAGTTTGTGTGACACTTTCTATTAACTGTTCAGCAAAAAAAAACTATTTCCAACAATTGTGTGATTTTAATCCGAATTGGAAAAATTATGAAGCGCAAATAATGAATCTAGAGTTTCAAGATTTTTATTCAGATAAAGAATATGTTCAAGCGCATTTAAAATCGGTACTTAAAGTTTTAAAGTCCAACCAAACAGACCATTTGTCAGGAATGAAATATAAGTCAAGAATTCATCTAATTCAAGTTTTAGATAATTATAGACTTGAAGGCAAATTTCCAATCAATTATCATCTCAAAAATAGAATTCCAGTTTTTATTGATGAAGACAACACGCATTGTGCCGTAGGATATTTATTGCGTGAAACCGGTTTTGAATCAATCGCAAAACGAATTGCAAATAACAACAATTACATCTGGGTTAAAGATATTAAAGATGCTGAACTTTTAGCCTGGCAAGAACATTTTGGTTTTTCATTAGATGAATTAAAACTCATACAAGGTGCTTATGATTCATATATGATTGATGCCCTAACACGATCTAATCGAGTTGAAATACCACAAAAACCTTTCGTTACCCAACTTTATTTTGATAAAGAAGATTATTCAAAAAACAATATTTGGTGCAAAGGTGAAGGAAAGGAAGGCATATTGAATGGAAAATGGATTCAGAATTATGCTTATGCACAACCATGGATTGTAGGTTACTTTGAGAATGATGAAAGAACTGGTGAATGGCAAGAATATTATCAAGGTACGGAACAACTTTGTAGAACAGAACATTGGAAAAACGACAAATTAAATGGGCTTCGTACACGATTTAACAGAGAAGGCATTGTAATTGAAAAAATTTATTTCGAAAATGGAAAGGCGGTTACAAAAATCAATATTGACCTGGGTTATAATCCTAAAACCTATGTAAGAAAACCGATTGATTCCACAACAGTAGAGACTTTAGTTTTTAATCAAACTGGTAAATGTATTGCCAAAGGAAAAGAATTAATTTACAATCCAGGAAATTTGCAATGGTTTCAAAATATTGAACTTACAGCACTCAATACTTTGTCTCTTTCGCCAGAGTCAATGCAAACAAGCCAAAATTTTAGCGGAGGTAATAATATCAGTGATTTTCATTCTCCAAAATCATTTCAATCTCCTTCATTGGTTGAATATAAAAAGTTTGGCAAATGGACGTATTATCGAGAAAATATTACAGATTTGTCAAAGTTGGAAGAAACCTTGGATGACAATAATACAGCAAATCTTAAAGCCCAGTTTCCATTTTTCATGGAAGCAAATTGGAACTTGACACCCTATTTGCATTTTGCAAATAATACAGATTTATTTGATTCATTATTAGTTGAATACAATGACAATAATATTCAAGATTTAGAAATGATCAGTGCTTATCATTTTGAACGATATAAGTTGGAACATAGAATTTCGCTTTTAGAAGAAAGACAAATACCACGTTATTCCCGCGTTTATGATCACTTAAAAGGTCGTCCAAATTTCAATTATCAATCTATTTTAAACGCTATTGGAAAAGTAGATGCATTTGGCAACAAATCGGGAGAATGGACTTATTTCCAAACAGATGGAACTGCTATTAAAAGATACGAGTTTGTGTTGCCAAAAGAATTACTGTTGGTTTTGGATTAGAAATAATTGAAGTATATAAATTGTTTAAAAAGGCCACGAAATAAGAAGGAATGAGGAAAGTTTTAAATTCTTACAAAGGATTGTTTAAAAGACTTGTTGTGTTAATTAATTTTGGAATTAAAAAGGAGCCTCTAAAAATTTAGAAACTCCTTTTTCAAATGCGATCAAAATTTCGATTCTCAGTCCTACAAATTGATCAAACGATTGGTGGATCGTGTGTTATATTTTTAAAAATCAGTAAACTCGTATTAAATCTACTGAACGTATTCCATAATTATGAATCAAAGTTACTGTAGTGCTAGCGATTAGAGCTAACATTGTTTCTTAAAGGTAGAAACTGTCTTCTAATCGGTAATATTTTGCAGATTTAAGTGGTGTTTTTAATAAAAACGTTTGCTTAGAAGTTCTTTTAATTCTATTTTTCTTGATCTTGCAATAGGTAAGAGTGCAGATTCTTTCAGTTTTAATGAATTTCCGTCGTTATTTACACTTTCGACATAATTAAGATTAATAAGGTAAGATTTATGAATTCTTACGAAATTCGATAGATTTTTTAATTTCTCATCTACAAAGTTTAAAGGCTTTACCAACATGTATGTTTTTTCTATTGTAAATATTTTACAGTAAGCACCTTCAGCCTGCACATAAATTATATCGTTAATTTCAATTAAAGTTGAGTATCCAGTGCCCGGTATAATTAGTTTATCATTTAGATTATTTTCAGTTTTTTCGTCCTTTAAATTTTTATTCTGAAGTAAAAACACATATTCATAAACATCTTTAACAGCCTTAATTAATTTTTCTTTTTCTATTGGTTTAAGTATGTATTTGGACGCTCCAACATCAAAGGCTTTGAGTGCATATTGATCGTATGCAGTAATAAAAATAATTTGCTGGTGGTTGATTGTAATTTTATCTAAAATATCAAAACTCAAACTTCCTTTTAATTGAATGTCAAGAAACAAAATATCTGGATTTTCTTTATTAATTCTTTCAACTGCTTCATCAACTGTTGCGGCATCGTTTAAAAAAGAAATTTCCGGAAATGCTTCACTTACATATTTCCTAGTAATTCTTCTTGAATTAAATTCGTCATCTACAATTAATGCTTTCATTTACTATGTTTTAAGAATTGGAACATATAATACGACTATTGTTTTAGGTTCTTCATTGTTTGTCCTTTTCATGCTTATTCCATACTGTTCTGAATTAAACATTTTATTGTAATTGCTTATTCTTTCCAAGGTAATTCCTATGGCATGAGATTTATTTTCTTCTAAAACCGCATCAATATTGTTGTTGAAAGTTTCGCCATTATCTTCTATGGTTATTTCTAGTAAATTATCTTTTATTTTTTTATACGTTATAATTATTTCACCCTTGATTTTTACATTTCTGCTCACACCGTGTATAATTGAATTTTCAACAAAAGGTTGAACAATCATGGAAGGAATAAGCATTGATACATCTAAATTTTTTTGAAGAATAGAATATGAAAATGCTTCATTGTGCCTCAAATTTTCGAGGTCTAAATACTTAGTTAAAATTTCTATTTCATCATAAATATTTATAGAACTGTCGCCCGAAGTTTTCATTATATCTCGCATCAACCCAGAAAATTTCAACAAATATTTTTCCGCCAGTTCATTTTCGTTAAATAAAAGACAACTGTGAATAGAGTTCAATACATTGAAAACAAAATGAGGATTCAATCTTGCACTTTGAATTCTTTGTTCAAGAGACAACATATCGTTTTTCATTCGTAAAATGCGCTCTATGTGTTTTTGTCTTTTGCGTAAAATTATAAACAGTGCCAAAATAGTTAGCCCTACCCAACCGACATAAAAATACCACTGTTTCCAAATTGGTGTTTGAATTTGAATATTTACAAGTGAATAAGGTTTACTCCAAATATCCATATCATTAAGATAGCAAACTTTTATTTCAAGAAAGTTTTGGGCTTGTAAAATAATAATTTCAGGATAGTTAACTTCTATCCATGGTTCATCAGGAGATAATTGATATTTGTATCTTTTGTTGTGCCAATTCTTAAAATTACCTACCTCAAAAGATATTTTTATACTATTAGTGCTGTACGGTAAGGTAAGTAATTTTGTGGCAAAGTTATAATCACGATCATTCACAAGTATTTTACTAAGTTTCAAAGGTGCGAAAGTCGAATTATTTTGTTTTTCGAATATTTCATAATCTACTCTGTAAAGTCCATTTCTTGTACCTATGTAAATATAATCTTCGGTTAAGAGCAGCGTATTTACTTCTGGTCTAATTATTCCTTGATTTTTTGCCAAAAGATTCATGATTGGTTTACCTTGTGTTTTAATATTCACACCCGCACTTGTTCCTATGAATAGTCTTCCTTTTTTGCCGATTGCTAAACAATTAACATTATTACTAATTAATCCGTGGCTTGTATTTATTTTTTCAATTAGCCGATTGTTCTTAAATATAAATACTCCTTGGTTGGATGTTGCCACCACCATTCCCCATTTTTCAGAAAACAAAATGTCTGTTACACCTGTGATTTTTTCATTATTTGAGAAAATAAAACGTTCAAGCTTATTTCCCTCTCTTAACCAGAATAAACCGTTGAGATTACCCAAAATAATATTCCCGCTTTTATCACATGCAATCGCAGAGAAATTACTCTGTTTTGAAGCGTGGAAATCCGAATATGGGTCGTAAATTGTATCAAAAACTTTTGTAAGTAAATTATATCGGTATACCCTTTCTGAAACACAATACAGGTTTTTTTTCACAGTATAGAAGTCCTTTGAGAGGGGCATATAAATTTTTCCTCCTTTGTTAAGTACATTGGGATAATCCATATTGGCAACAATTAAATTATTTAAAAAAGCGTTTACTTTTGTAAAGCCTCTTTTTGACTGAGAATAATTTTTAAGGCCATTGCTAACAGTCTGCCATCCTCTATTATAAGAAACCCAAACGTCATGATTTACCTTAGCTATGCCCACGATATTCGAGCTTAACAAGCCTGAATTTTCATTACAAGATTCAACATCAAAACCAGCAGTGTAATAAATTCCATTATTTAAAGTTGAAATCCAATAGCCGCCTTCTGAGTCTTGAAAGACGTCTGTAACTTCATTTCCTATTAAATAGTTATGACGAACTATAAATTTTTTATCCGCATCAATTTTACCTATAAGTAAACCATCCATTTTGGCAATCCAATAATTTTGGGAATTTAATTTGCCCATTCTATTGATGCCTGCAGCGTGATATATGATATTATAGTTTTCTAATTCTATCAAAATATCGTTAATAAGTAAGCAACCATTTTTACCAAATATTTGTAGTTCCGAGCTGTTCCACATCCTTTTTAGCGAATCGACTCCTCTGTCTAACGAATTATTATTATTGGGTATTCCTATATCCAAACGGTAGTTGTAGGCACGTTTTTTTTTAGTTGACTTGAAATTGAAAGAAATAATAATTTGATCTTCAATATGATTTAAACGATAGGTATTCACTTCCTTGTGTAACTGTTCTAATTTTCCAGTTTTTGATATTTTTATTAGTCCTGAACCTTTTAAAGAATAGTATAGATTTTCATACTTATCTATAAAAAGAGTTTTCTCGGTTGCTACTTGCTGACTCGTTTTAGTTAATATCAGATAATTATATTTATAATGAACAATTTTCCCATTCTCCAAATAACATAGCAGTGAATTAAAAGTTAAAAACCATATTCTACCCTTTTTATCTTCGTAAAAATCAAAAACGACGTTATCCGTCATTCCCTCGGCAACGGTATAGGTTTTAAAATTAAATCCATCAAATTGAGTTACACCAGCATCCGTGCAAAACCACATCTTACCTTTAGAATCTTGACCAACTTTATAAACTTCTGAACTGGCTAAGCCATTGTCGGTATTAAGATTATAAAATGATTTTTCAAATTTAATTCCTTGAGAAAAGGAATTAAAGCCAATTGCAAAAATAAACCATGTTAAGAGAATTCCTTTTAGGAAATATATTTTTGCTGTTTTTTTCAAATTAAGTAATTGACAGTTTTCAGTAAAAATATAATTAAAATTGTAAACAATGCAGTTAAAACTATTTGACTTCTAAAATCATTTAATTCACCACAAAGCCAAAAAACTTTAAATCAAACATGCAAATTTCTGTTTAAAATAATTCTAAACTAAAATTTTTTAACTTTATCGATTGATGCTTTTTATGAATGATTTAAAATTTCTTAAAAAGCTTAATTGTAGCATTAATGAATAAGGATACTGACAATAATTACCCATTCCTCCATAGTGAAGGTGAAATGGGTGAGATAATACAATTATTTGACTGGGAAAAAACTTCTATAGGAACAATTGAGAATTGGCCAAATAGTTTAAAAACTACTGTTGGAATAATTTTGCATTCAGCTTTCCCTAATTTCTTGTTCTGGGGAGATGATCTTCTTTGTTTTTACAACGATGCTTATCGTCCTAGTTTAGGAGTAAGTGGCAAGCATCCACTAGTTGGTAAAAAAGCCAAAGAGGTGTGGGCCGAAATGTGGGATTTTATTGGTCCTTTGATAGATGAAGTATTAAAGACCGGTAAACCAGTTTCCTTTAAAGACCAATTAATTCCTTTTTATCGCAATGGCGAAATGGAAGATGTTTATTGGACTTTCTGTTACAGCGCCGTTTTCGATGATGACGGAAAAATTAGCGGTGTATTTGTTAACTGTACTGAAACAACTGAGTCTGTTGTCAATTCAAAAAAATTAGAAGAGAATGACCGTAGACTCCGAACTATGATTGCCCAAGCACCGGTATCAATAGGTATTTTTAGTGGAAAAAATTATGTAACTGAAATTGCAAATGATTTGGCTTTACAACTTTGGGGTCGTACGGCTGAAGAGGTACTGAACAAACCAATTTTAGAAGCTATGCCTGAACTTGAAAATCAAGGAATAAAAGAACTAATCGACCATGTTTACGATACAGGAATTACCTTTTCGGCTTCTGAACTTCCAGTTAAAATAAACCGTAACGGAAAATTAGAAGATGTTCATATCAACTTTAGTTACGAAGCACTTTATAACCATTTGGGGGAAGTTGATGGAATAATGGCTATTGGTATAGAAGTGACAGATCAAGTTATTGCGAGACAAAAAATTCAAGAAAGCGAGAGTAAATTCCGTGCAATGGCAGATAATATTCCAAATCTTGCCTGGATGGCCGAAGCTGAAGGATCAATTTATTGGTACAACCAAAAATGGTACGATTATACTGGAACAACTTTAGAACAAATGCAAGGTTGGGGATGGCAATCTGTTCATGATCCTGAGATTTTGCCAGAAGTTATGGAAAAATGGAGCGTTGCTATTGCGAAGGGTGAAAAATTTGAAATGGTTTTTCCATTAAAAAGTGCTGAAAATAAATTCGGTTATTTCCTTACACGCGTTGTACCTGTTTTCGATGATAAAGGAGTAATTTCTAAATGGTTTGGCACTAATACTGATATCACCAAGCAAATTCAAGTACAGAAAGAATTAGAAGAAAGTGAAAAAACTTTCCGTTTACTAGCCGATTCAATGCCACAGCATATTTGGACTTCAGATCCTCAAGGGAATTTAAATTATTTTAACCAATCTGTTTTTGATTATTCAGGAATGAGTTTAGAAAAAATAAATGAAGTCGGTTGGATAGATATCGTTCATCCTGAAGACAGAGATAAAAATGTGGAGCATTGGATTAAGTCAATAACTACTGGAAAAGAATTTAATTTAGAGCATCGTTTTCGTAGGCATGATGGCGAATATCGTTGGCAATTGAGTCGTGCGAAACCTCAAAAAGATGCACTAGGAAACATAAGAATGTGGGTGGGTTCAAGTACAGATATCCATGATCAAAAAAGGTTTTCTGAGGCGTTAGAAAAGGAAGTTAGTGAGAGAACCAAACAACTTGCAGACAATAATTTGGAACTTGAAAAAATGAATAAAGAATTACAATCATTTGCTTATATTTCTAGTCATGATTTGCAAGAACCTTTAAGAAAAATACAAACCTTCGCTAATAGAATTTCCGAGAAAGAAAGCGAAACACTTTCCCAAACAGGCAAAGATTTATTTAAACGGATACAAAATAGTGCCGTGAGAATGCAAGCATTAATTGAAGATTTATTGGCTTATTCTCGCACACATAATACTGAACATGTTTTTGAAAAAGTAGATTTAAAATCCGTTTTAGAAAAAGTAAAAGAAGATTTACACGAAGAAATATTAGAAAAAAATGCGATGATTGAAATTGCCAATAATTGTGATCTCAATATTATTCCTTTCCAATTCCATCAATTGTTTTATAATTTATTGAGCAATTCATTGAAATTTGCCAAAGTGGACGAAAAATTACTGGTTACAATAGATAGTAAAATTGTTTTGGGCGACAATCTGAATTTTAAAAACATAGTAAAAGACAAAAATTATTGTCACATAACTTATCAAGATAACGGTATTGGATTCGATCAGAAATTCGCAGAAAAAATATTTGAACTTTTCCAAAAATTACACGATAAAACCGAATATCGAGGAACCGGAATTGGTTTAGCAATCGTTAAAAAAATAGTTGAAAATCATCATGGAAATATTCAAGGCAAAGGCGAATTAGGAAAAGGAGCTACTTTTGAAATTTTTGTGCCCGTTGAATAAACGATTAAAACTGTTAACCATATCAATATTTCAACATTATAGTAAAAACGTAATGATGAAAAAATCAATATTTCTGGTTATATTAACTCCGCTTCTATCATTAAGCCAAATGACAGATACCACTTGCATAAAATCTCGATGGATTGCGCTCAAACCTAATGAAACAAATAAGGATATATTTTCTTTAGATCCACAATTTGATGTTAATTTGGTTTTACTGCACGTTATTAAGAGGTTGGTGGAAACTGGGAAGCTTGATATTTATGAACAAGATCAAAATGCTTTTGGTAAAGCTGGTTGGGACAAAATTTATTATGAAGTTGAATTAAAAAGAAAACCAGAAGATCCTGAATCTGTTGAGTACAATTATTTTTTTGAAAATGGTATCCAGTCTTCACTTCCGTTAATAAATTCTGAGGGATATGACAGTATAACATTTAAGAATGATGGTGCGTTTTATTTTGTTTATGAAACTCCAAAAATTTACACGATTAATACATTAAGTCTCGAAGAAATACGAATCAAAGAAGATAGAATTTTCAACAAAGAAAAAAATGAATTCGAGTTCGTTACTGTAGGAATCGGATTTTATTCACAAATTGGACTAGATAGGTCAGGCAAAGAAAAATTTTGGATCAGTCTAGAAGAATTATTCGCTGTTTTAAACGACAAAGAAAAATATTCTTGGTACACGGCAATTGTAAATCAAAATTACCAAGGTTTTCAATACATGCAACTTTCTTGCTACGATGATAAAATTAGATATTGAGCACAACCTGTGTACCAATTAAAACGCAAAAATCCGAGTCTTGTTAAAACTCGGATTATAGTTTTTGTTTAGTTAAAAAATAGCTGACAAACTTATTTCTTAAAAATTAGTTTAATGTTTCCCGAAAACTATAACAGTGGCTTTTCCTTTGGCGGCATTTTTAGTATCATACCAAAATGTAATGTCTTTTATAATTCTTTTATTTCCTTCTAAATCAATAACTCTTGTACCAGAATTTTTATCGAAATTTTGTTTTACTTCTAGCTCATCTTTGGTGCCATTGCCATATTCAACTACTACTTTGTGCATGTTTAAAGCTCCGCCCATTACTTGAATTTTCAATTTGGTAAAAGCTCCTTCATGAGCACCCACTTGGATTACATCTTTATCAAGTCCATAATCTACTTTTCTACTTCCTAATTTTTCCCATTTGTCCTGAACATTTGGCGAAAATGCCATGAATATCAAACTTAAAATAAACAAGGGTAACAATACTTTCTTTTTCATAATAATATTTTTAATTTGTATGTCAATGTAACATTTTTAGGTCAATAAGGTTTTAATTTAATTGATTATTCTGTTTTTCAAGTTTAATATTTATTTCTCGTAACTTTAAATTTACAATATAATCAGCGTTTCTTTAATGGCTTCTCGTAATTTGGGGTCAACTTTCAGTTCTTCTGCAAATTCGTTCCATTTTGCACAAACTTCAGCAACTGTGTCTATGATTTCTTCTGCATTTTTAATATTCATGCTTTTCGCTACAAGTATTAAATCTTGTCTGTTTATTCCTTTTCGTTTCCCATTTACGCTCAATGCGTGCTGACTAACCCACGGACTGTTTGGTCTGTATGCATGGCACACATCATAAGCCGGCGACAAAGACCATTCTCCTTGTTGTTTCATCATAAATGCGAAATTTTTGGTATGGTCGTCGCAGTTTCTAGACATAACATTAAAAACCATTCTCCTAAACATTTCCTGCGCTTCGGGATAACTCAATCTCAGCATTCGCATTGTTTCGAATAAAGCTTCATAACTGTAAAGTATCACATCGTTGAAATCATAATGCCGCATGGCACAAAATGTTTGTACATGTATCTTACTTTGGTCCGGCATTCGATCGAAACGTTTGGTCATAAAATGTGCCCGTCCGTTTTCTTCTAAAAGTTGGCTTTCCATCATTTCAATTCCTGCTGCTTTCGCCATGTTGTAATATGCCATTTCTACTCTGCCGTAGCCGGAAGATGCGCCAAATTGTGCGTCACTTACTCCGTCAAATTTAAGAAGCCAGTGCTCGAAGTTTTTTGGAACATCTGCTTGTCCGCTTCTCAATTCACCGGTAACTGCATTATAAGCAACCAGTGCTTTTGCCCTTGCACCACCCGCCGAAGAACCAATTTTCAGTACATCGAAAAGTGCTTTTTCTTCATCATCGCTTAGATTTGCGGTAAAGTCTTTTTTACCTTCCAAAATCTCTTCTGCAATATTTATTAATTCCGACAATTCTATTTTTGTTGAATCGTTGTTTTTTGGGGATATCACTGGTTCAAATTCCAAGGCGCCCATTCCTCGCTTACCTATAAAACTTAAAGTTTCTACAGGATTCAAACTATTTGCTGGTCTACCTTGTCTTGTCAACCAAGTATTGATGAGGGCATTTCCATATTTGTCTGGAAGTATATCGGCAACTAAACCCGGCAAACCTTTAAATGTGCTTGTGTCCCTAATCTCCGGAAATGAAAATATGCGTTCAGCTTGTTGCAAAGGCATTTTTATGGGCGACAAATCGTGACCTGTTTTTACAAAATCTTTATCGTATTCAAAATAACCCAAACCAGTGTTCGGATCCCAAGATATTGCACCCACCAATTGATCCCATATTTTTACAAAGGCGTTGTTTATCATTACCAATCAGATTTGTAGGAATCATTTTTCCCGCTTTTATTTTTCGAAGCTTTTTTTCGCATTTTCATTTCCATTTCTGCAAGGAGCATTGGACTAATGGTTTTTTGGATTACAAAGTCATTAAATACATGTAGTTTATCTAAAATCCGAAGGACTTGAATGAGTGTAAGTAATTGGCACCTTCTACCTAATTCCAATTCGGAAAGTGTTGTACGATTAATACCTGCTTTTTCAGCCAGTACTGCTTGTGTAAGGTTCTGCTCCAAACGACTGTGCCGAATGTATGCGCCTATCATTTTGATGATGGCATCATCACTTTTTGGATTACCATATATGCCTGCTCTATCCGTCATAATACACAAATATACAAATTTATGTTGGGTATTTACGTCAATTTATATTATTTAGAAATTTTTGTTGGAAATAACCATCATTATTGTAAAATTAATTTATTAATGATTGATTAAAACATCATCTAATATGAAATAGAGTATGTTTTTAAATATAAAGAATTGAACATTTAAGGTCTCAATTTTATGAAAAGGATAACCTTGCTGAATTTAAATTTATCTTTAGAGAATGAATGACAATCTCTAAAGGCAATTGAAAGATATTCAATATAGCGCAAAAAAATAACGAACTCTGAAGCGGGTGATGAAGATTTGGAGGCCTTTAGTAATTACAATGAAGAACTTAAATCTTATTTGATACAAAATTTCCAAATTTCGACCGATAAAGATTTACATAAAATCATTTCGGAAATACCATTTATTTTTGGCGTAGAAATTATAAAGAGAAAATCTTCAATTGCGTTGACCATTCTGGCGTTCGCATCTTTGGGAATATCCATATTTTATTTTTTTCACCTAATCACTATGAGAAGAAAACAGCAAATTATAAATAATATCCACACAGCGAGAGGCAAATATGCAAGTGTAAAATTTTTATTATTAAGGACGAAAGGATAAATTTTGAATAAATAAAACTATTTTACGTTAAAAGTTAAATTTTTAAGTTTGAAAAATCTCATTTTATATTCCTTTATAGTTGTTGTTATATTTTGCTCGACCTCCATATACGCCCAAATCTGGACACAAACACCGGATTTTCCATCTACTGAAAGAGACGATGGAATTTCTTTCACGATTGGCAATATTGCATACTGCGGTACTGGATTTACATCTGGTTTTGTTGCGACCAAAGATTTTTATGCTTTTGACATGTCATCCGATTCTTGGAGTTCAACTGCAGCAATGCCAGCAGGACAAGAACGACAATATGCCACTGGATTTGCATCGTCAAGCGAAGGTTTTATCTTTGGAGGCATTGGTTACGGCGGATTTTTAAATAATCTTTGGAAATACAATCCAATCAGCAACAACTGGTCACAACAAGATTCTCTTCCTGCGCTTGGTAGGAGTGGAGCAGCAAGTTTTGTTATCAATAACATTGCATTTATTGTGGGAGGCAAAACTGCCAATAACGATGCAATAAATGAAGCTTGGTCCTATGACATCATCAACAATACATGGCAGCAAAAAAATAATTTTCCCTTTGGAGGAAGATGGAGAGCTTCAGCAGTGACGCATGTCGGAAAGGGATATTTAATTTTTGGGAAAGATGAAAACGACCAACTAAGAAATGAATTGTATGAATACGACCCGATTTTAGATTCCTGGATCCAATTAAATTCATTTCCAGGAACTGGAAGAATTTATACAGGTTTCGAATCTTTTTCAGAAGATTTGGTATTGGTTTTTGGATTAGATAGTCTAAATAATCATTATGACGATATGTGGACATACAACTTAGCTTCTAATATTTGGCAACAACAAAATTCTTTGCCTACCGCAGGAAGAAAAGGAGGCATGTGTTTTAGCAACAATTCTACAATTTACTATACTACTGGAATCACACAAACAAATACGCGACTGACAGAAACATGGAAATGCTACAATCCTACAAATGGGGTGGGAGAAAATGGATGGAAAAACGAAAGTTCTAATTTTTTAGTTTATCCAAATCCAGCGAAAGTGAAACTTAGTTTTAAGTTTAAGGATTATCACTCGAATGATAATCATTGGTTTAAAATTCTAGATGTTTCGGGAAAAGAATTGAATTCGCAAACGATAATACAAGGTATAACAGAAATTGACATTGCTGATTATCAATCTGGTTTTTACTTTTTAGAAATTATAAGTGAAACAGAAACCGTGAGAATTAAGTTTTTGAAAAATTGACCAACCAGAATTGACCAACGAAATTTGACCAGATAAGAAAAGAAATTTCCATTTCAGAAGAAAATGAATCATATTTTATAGAAACCTTTGAAAAGATACTAAAGGTTTCGAAAGAAATAGCTGAAAAATTTGAATTGAGATCAAATAAGATCCTACCTTTTATGTGAGATTATTTATTTCCTTTAATGAGAAAAATTTTCCACAGATGTTAAATTGCAATAAATGTTAAACAATTGTATGCCAATAATATATGTTTTAGGTATTGATTTTGATTTCGTAAATTTATTAAAAATTCAAATTATGAAAGAGCAAGACAATCAACAAGAAAAAAAAGGGGAGCGTTTCGAAGATTTTCAAAAGGAACAAAACAACAATGAAATTTTCCCAGAACAAAAAAATCGCGATGGGTTAGACACGGTTTCGAATACTCGGATCAGCAATTTCGATGAAATGGATTTAAACGAAACTGTAATCCACAATACAACAAGCGGTGTGCGACAAACAGAGGAAGATTACGATGGTATTTCTGAAGATGATACTTATGACGGGCAGAATTCAGATTCTATTCATGGATTCAAAGATGCCGCAGAAAATTTAGAATCCGATAGTTTGCAGACGGAGCGAGATTTACGAAATGGTAGTTCTCAAGAAAATAAATAAAGGTTTAAGTACAATATTCTATTTCAAAAAATTAATTCTTTTAAAAACAAAAAAGGCAATCAAATTAATGATTGCCTTTTTTAATGGTAGACTGTGCTATTGAAATATCTAACCTTTTTTAGATATAAATTCTGTTGTTAAAGCTAATGATTTAATAGATAAAATAAAGGGGAAATAGTTTTTGTTACAGAAAACTTTTTTATTGTCAAACGATAATAAGTTCTGCACTTTGCCTTAAAACAATGCGCTAAATAGCATAAACATAAGATTTTAGCTTTTTGATATATTCTATGTCTGGCCAAACAAGACTTAAAAGCATTGCTTTTGGCCAAGTATAGACGCTTTACACGTTCTCAAATAGGCTATCCATAGTAACTTGATTATCCATAGAAATCGTACTATTCGGATTGATTTTCACACCGAATGAAGTAACCATGGTTACGAAGATATTTTTTCTTGATGTTAATTGATTTTTAAATTCACTTTTCTTATTCAGAAGCGAATCTTTATAAGTTTTAGTGATAGTAAATTCAGAAACAGAGAACTTCATTTCGCAAAGGTTGATACAATTGTCACTCCTATCAATAATAAGGTCGATTTGAGCATTTTCATTTCTCCAACTTGAGCTGTTTGCACTAACTCCAGCTATTCCAAGTGCCTTCTTTATTTGAGTTACATGTTTTAGACAAACTGCCTCAAATGCTAAACCTCCCCAAGAAAGATAGCTTCTGGAATTAAATAATGATGTCCAACTATCATCAGAATTATTTTTGATATATTTTATAAAGAATAATGAATATTCATCGGATAAACGATAAAGTGCTTCTTTCTTCAACTTATTATACGGTTTGTACTCAGTAATAAACCCAGACTCACTTAGCTCATTTAGTGTTCGTGTGAGGCCACCTCCAGAACTTAAACCAGTTTTAGAAACAATTTCATCTCTGGTTAGCCCTTTTTTTGAAGCAGCTAATGATTCCACTATTTTCTCATGATTTGAAGAGTTTTCAAATAGTGATGCGAAAACTACATTAAATTCATCTACTAATAGACCCAATGGCTTAAAGCATAATCGGTCTATTGCAGTCGCTACACTGTCTCCTGGAATAACTTTATCAAGGTAATGAGGAATTCCCCCCATAGCCATATAGAGTTGGAGATAGTCATATCTACCAAGGTTTACCTTTTTCGACTTCAGAAATAATTCTGTTTCGCACAAGTTAAATGGCAGCAGTCGGATAGGATAAGATATTCGATTATGCAGCCCTTTTTTATCTTTAATTACTTTATTTATCATAAACGAAGCTGCGGAGCCACACACCACTACTACAAGGTCATCTCGTTTTGTACAGAAGTCATTCCAAAAGTGAGAAAATAAGGAGATAAAATTGGATTTGGGTGTATGCATCCAAGGCAATTCATCTATGAAGATTACTTTTTTATCTTTACTTTTAATATCAGAGATATATTCTCCAAGCAAATTAAATGCTTCAAGCCAATCCTTAGGTGAGTTTCGGTTCTTAAATTTTTTTGAGCACTGCTTAATTTTGTTGAAAAAATTGGTGAGTTGTTGGTTATAAGTCCCATCTGGTATTCCCGACACTTCAAATACCATTTCTTTATTGTATGCTTCACGAATTAGGAAAGTTTTTCCAATTCTTCTTCTTCCATAAATAGCAATGAGCTCAGACTTGCCTGAGTTAATAGCCAGCTGTAATGTGCTTAATTCATTTTTCCTTCCAATTATCTTACTCATAACATTCTATATGTGGCCAAAAGTAAGTAATAAATGCCATATTTGGCCACGTATAGAATTATTTTATTAACTCTTCACTACCTTTTATAAAGAATAATCGAAAACCTCTCTCCTTCAAAAGGCTCTACCCAATGCTCGGGGACACGACTCGAACGGACGGACGTCAACCGACGGATAAGAGCCCGACGATCAATCATCTTAAAGCAATTCTTTTAAAAACAAAAAAGAGAATTCATTTCTGAATTCTCTTTTTTAATGGTAGCGGGGGCCCGACTCGAACGGACGACCTTCGGGTTATGAGCCCGACGAGCTACCAACTGCTCCACCCCACAATATATCTTGTTGTATATTGATTTTATTTTTGTGATCTTATTTTTGTTTGTTTTACCGACTGTAAAACCTTTACATTTTTTCAAATGCGGATACAAATATAGCTTTTTATTTTAACTTAAAACTATTTCTTTCCTATTATTAATGATTTATTTCATGGTGCTCTTCATGACCTTTCCATTTCTAACGTTTCATTTTGCAACTCTGGTCTTCTTATTTTTCCACCTTCGTAGGCTGCATATACCATAAAACCAAATGTTAAGAGCCCCAAGACGCAAACAATCATCTGACTGACTCTTCTAAATTTAAATGACTTTACAGCTAAAATAACGAGAGCAAGAAGCGATAAAACACCTAAAATATTGCTCAGTACAAATGCTTTTTCCGCAATTTCTTCATGTTCATGAATAACAGAATGAGATACATCAGCTATTTTTTCAATCATGTGTTCTGCTGGTTCGCCTGTAAGAAATGCAGGAATTGTAATTAAACTTGTAACTATAAAAATTATATATCCCAATTTTTCCATTGATAAATTTTTCTTTACCAAGCCAATTATGAGAATTAAAATCCCGAAAAAAGTTCCAAAAACTGGAACATGATTTAATACTAAATGCCAATGTGCTGCCGTCATATTGTTCTATTTTTCTCAAAGTTATTAATTTGATCGAATATATTATCAATTCAAATAAATTTTACTATACTTGTTATTCCAAAAATAAAAAAACTCTTTTTATGAAGAATAAACTTTCCTTCTTCTTAGTTTTATCCGTTGTGTTTTTAGTAGCATGTAAAGGTGAAAACGCAGATAATATTGATAAATCGGAAGACACTTCTGAAGTCTTGCAAAATGACGACAAAGATAAATACATGTCGGAAATTGATGAAAAAGCTGAAGAAACTTATTTTAATAGTCTAAAATTTGCTACTGAAAGTCAAGAATATATCGAAGTTAAAACAGCTTTAGATAAAGATCAAAATTTACTAAGAGTAAAAGAGGAATACTCAAATGGTGAAGGGCAAGAGTATGGCGTAAAAAATTATTATTACCAGAACGGTAAACTAAGTTCTTCGGTTAAGAGATTTGAAAGACACACAGCTGACGACATAGTGTTTGTAGAGCAAGTTACCTATTACGATAAAAATGGAAAGGCAGAAAGCACCAAAGAAAGAATTGCTTCATTTGAAAGTGATTTAGAAAATTTTCCCTTTAAAAAAGTTGATATTGCTCCTTTGTCACCTGAAAAAGCTTTGCAAGTAATGCAAGAAACTGGTCAATTTGAAACAACATTTCAAGGCTTTGTAGAAGCAAATTCGGCAACTTATTTAATAGTTGGTGCTGGAAAGAACAACGAATATTCTTCTGCTCTTAATGTACCGAATTTAGATGGAAGTATAGAAAGAATTAGAGACAATCCCAAAGAATATCTTGGAAAGAAAATTAAAGTGACGTTTACAAAAATCATTGATCCCGCAAGTGGGTATGAATATCAAGAACTGATTTCTTTGAATTTTTTATAGACCATTCAGCTTTAATATTAAGCCACTAAACAAAATTTTGCAACCTTTTTAAATAAAGGTGCTTATACTTGTAAATTCTTTTGCAGAGTATATGAGACAAATACAATTACTTTTACTTCTCAACTTCTTTCTACTGCTCAATTTTCAGGTTTTTGCCCAAGATAAAATGCTTGTGCAAGGGACCGTTAATGATTCTACGGGAACAGTTCCAGTAAAGAATGCTATTGTTATGGCTGTTCGTTTAAGAGATTCAGTACTCCTTGGTTTTCAAAGAACAGATGCCCAGGGTAAATTTGATTTGCAAAATATACCTATTGATACTTTTACACTTTTTGTAAATCATCCTAATTTTGAAGAACGAAGCTATTACATCATTGGGTCATCTGAAAATAAAGAAATTATTATTCCTTCAGTAGTATTGTATGGTAAATTTCAAGAAGCGCAGGAAGTAATAATTTATGCAAACAAAGAACCAATATATTATAAAGGCGATACATTGGTTTATGTAGCAGATAGTTTTCAAGTGGCAGAAAATGCAGTTGTAGAAGATTTATTAAAAAAATTGCCTGGAATTGAAATCGGTAAAGATGGAAAAATAACTTCTCAAGGTAAAGAAATAAGTAAAGTTCTGGTTGATGGTGATGAGTTCTTTGGATCCGACCCCACTATCGCAACAAAAAATTTAGGAGCAAAAGGAGTGCAGACTGTACAGGTTTATGAAAAGAAAAATGAAGATGCGCAAGAAGGAGACGACGAAACCATACAAGTGCTCGATTTGAAATTAAAAGACGATGCTAAAAAAGGATATTTCGGTAGGACATCCATCGCAGGAGATTTTCAGAATTTCTATGAAGGTGAACTTTTATTAAATAAATTTACCAACCGCCAAAAAATTTCTGTTTTTATACTTGGATCAAATACTCCAAGATCTAGTTTTGGTTATGGCGATTTAAATAAATTTGGTTTGGATAACGAAAGTAGAAATAGTTTTGACAATGGTTTTGGAGATACATATGAATATGATCAAAATAACAATACAGGAATTCCTAAGACTTTAAAGGCTGGTGTATATTACTCCGAAAAGTTTGGTAAAACAACTTCCGTAAATTTTAACTATTCATTTTATAATACAGAAATTGATTCCTATTCGGCAAGTAGATCACAATACTTTTTAGCAGATACAACATATTACACCGATGATTCAACTAGAAATCAAACTTTTAATCAAGAACATGCTTTTAATTTGAGGTTTGAAACTAATTTTGATTCCTTAACAAAACTAACTATTAGACCAAGATTAAGTCTTAAAAAAGCCGATTTAGACAACAATGATTTTACTCAGTTTGTTAATTCTAATAATCAACCCACGAGAAGCACCTCTATTTTTAATGGAAATACTTCAAATGGAATTACCTCTAATAATGAAATAAAATTAGATCGTAAATTTATGAAGCCAAAACGTGAATTAGAACTGAAATATCAATACAATCTTAATACAAATAGTTCTGATGGGGATTTGCGTTCGCAAAATATATATTACGATACATTGCAATTTAATGATACCATAAACCAAACTAAAATTATTGATTACGATAGTAAAACTCAAAAGGCATCCATTGAATATTACGAACCTCTCAATAAGTTTTTTAGATTATCGCCTCAATATCGGTATGAATATGATGTAGATAACCAAAACAAAGAGACGTACAACAACGATGCTTCTGGAAATCCTCAAACATTCGTACAATCATTGAGCAATAAATTTGAAAATACAACGCATAGAAATATAGGAGGTTTAAAATTACTATTTGAATCTAGAAAATACTCAGCTAGTGCAGGTATGTTTGTGAGAAATGTGCAAATAGATAATGTGAACTTTCTATTAGATAAAACAATCAATCAGAATGTTACGAATTTTTTACCGGAAGCAAGATTTGCTTACAAACCATCACAAGCGACAAGGTTTCAAGTGAGGTACAATACATCTTCTAGTCAGCCAAGTATAAATGCTTTACAGCCAGTTGCCGACAATACAAATCCTAACTATATACGAACTGGAAATCCTAATTTATTGCCAAATTATGCACATACAGTTAATGTTAATTTTAACACTTGGAATGCACTTTCTGGTCGTTATTTGTATTCGGGTACTTATCTGAGTTTAACTAATAATGCTTTTGGCAATTCAGTAGTTTTTGATTCCGAAGGAAGGCAGTTCTCTCAAACTGTAAATGTGGATGGCAATTATAACGGTTCACTTTGGTTTGGTATGGGAATTCCATTTTATAAAAAAATGTTTACTTTCAGTCCATCGTTGAACGGAAATACTTATCGTTCTGTAAATTATATTAACACTCAACAAAATATAACAGATAATTATTCAATAACTCCTAGTCTAAATCTCGAGTTCGAAAGCGATTCATTAGAATTTGAAATTGGTGGTAATTTTTCTTACAATCTTCCAAAAAGTTCTTTGAATACAGGATCCAATCAGCCTTATTATACAACAGAATTGAATGCTGGCGTTAGTTGGACATTGCCAGGGAAATACAAGTTAGAATCTGAGGTAATTTACACGATTAACAGCAAGCGAACCACAGGTTACAACATAAATTATTTAATTTGGAACGCCGCAATTCATAAGTATTTTCTCAAAACAAGCAATTTACAATTGAGTTTGTTACTGAATGATATTTTGAACCAAAACATTAGCAATCAGAGACAAATACAACAGAACGTAATCACGGATAACCGCACTCAAATTATTTCCCGTTATTTCCTTTTGAAATTGACATACAGATTTAATAACAATAAAACCAAAGAAGAAGATGGTGGAGGCTGGCATTAAAAAAAGCGTGCTTTTGTGCATGTTTATAATCTGCGGATTGTCGATTAACGCACAAATTATTGAAAGTGGAAAGATAACTTTTGAGCGTCGGACAAATCTTTACAAGAAATTTCCAGACGATAGAATGAAAAGCTATATCAAGGATAAAGATAAAATTCGTATTGAAGATTTTGTTCTGTATTTTAACGATACTGCATCCACTTTTAGACCAATTTATTCCGAAGAAGCTGATCCATTGAATTGGACTACAACAAAAAACACGGTGGTTCAAAACGCTAATGAACGAAATAAATTGGTGGTTTTAGGTTTTGCTGGGCAGGAAGTATTGGTAGGAGATTCGATGGTGCCGAGACAATGGAAAATAACAGAGAACACAAGAGTAATAGCAGGTTACAAATGCAGAAAAGCAGTTTACGAAAAAAACGATTCCACAAAACTCTATGCATGGTATTGTATAGAAATCGTTCCAAGTTTCGGACCTGAAGGCTTTGATGGCTTGCCAGGAATGATTTTAGGTCTAGCGACCGAAGACGGTGGAATAATTTATTTCGCCAAAAAAGTTGAAGTTATTGCACCAACTGCGGAAAATTTGATCGTAGAAACGAAGAAAAAAACGATCTATACAATGCCCGAACTAAAAACAAAACTTGAGAAAGATTTTGCCAATAGTCCATGGGGAAAAAGGTTATTTGATGATCTTTTCAGGTGGTTGTAATAAATTTCTCATAAAAAAGATTGTCTAAAATAAGAAATTGCTAAATTTGCACCCTCATACAATTGAGCAAACACAAAAAAATACAATTTCGCAGTCGGCGAAAAAATGCCCGAGTGGCGGAACTGGTAGACGCGCTGGATTCAAAATCCTGTTCTTTCGGGAGTGCCGGTTCGATTCCGGCCTCGGGTACAAAAAAAAAGGGAAAACTTTTCAGTTTTCCCTTTTTTTATTTTCAATTATTTTTCGTGAATTCGATTTCTAGCTCTTTGTTATAATATACCTGCTTGTCAACTAAGAAAATATCCCTTTTTTTACTTTTTTATTTACCATTTCGTAATAAATCAAAAATATTATCGTAATATTGCAATATTAAAATAAACTAATGGGCGCGAGCAAGTCAGAATTTTTTACAAAAGGTCAAAATGAGATAGCAATTATTGCAAAAGCTTTAGGTCATCCCGCACGTATTGCAATTCTTGAACATCTTTTAAGTGTTAAATCATGTATCTGCGGAGATATCGTAAATGTGCTTCCGCTTGCTCAACCAACTATTTCACAACATCTAAAAGAATTAAAGAATGCTGGATTAATAAAAGGAAGTATTGAAGGTAATTCAATTTGCTATTGTATTGATGAAATTGCAATTTCTCAAATAAAAGGTTATTTCGATGCCTTGTTGGAAAATTTAAATGAAAAAAACAATAATTGTTGCTAAACTAAAAATTAAATAAAATGATATTGTCAGAGTTCAAAACCAAATTACTAACGCTTGAAAAAATTGAATTTCAGTTTGAAAATGGCGAGAAAATTCCAGCACATTTTCATATTACGGAAATTGGTAGCATAAGCAAAAATTTTATTGATTGTGGAGGAAAAATAAGAAATGAAGAATGGGCAAATTTTCAACTTTGGTACAGCGATGATACAAATCACCGTTTGAAACCAACGAAACTCAAAAACATTATTCAACTGGCAGAAAATAAATTAGGTCTTAAAGATTTAGATATTGAAGTAGAATATCAAAATGAAACTATCGGAAAATATAGTTTAGATTTTGAAAATAATATTTTCATTTTAAAAGTAAAACATACAGATTGCTTGGCAAAAGAAAATTGTGGCATTCCTGAATCGAAAGTTACTGTTGAACAAAGTTGCACTCCCAATGGTAAATGTTGCTAATTTAACTAAAATCAAATTTTGGAAAAAGTATAGAAAACCTGTCGTTATTATACTTTCCTTAATAATTCTCCAGTTAATTTGGGGTTTTGATATTAAATTTTTCCTGATCAATTTAATTTGGTTATTTGTTGAATGAATAATGTGAAATAATGAAAAAAATATTAGTTCTGTGCACAGGAAATAGTTGTAGAAGTCAAATTGCTGAAGCTTTTCTGAGGAGATATTCCAAAGATAAAACTGAAATTTTTAGCGCAGGAATTGAAACACATGGTGTCAATCCGCTAGCTGTTCAAACGATGAAAGACATTGGCATCGATATTTCAAACCACACTTCTAATAATTTAGAAGAATACAGTCATTTAACGTTTGACTTTGTGATAACGGTATGTGATAATGCAAAAGACAACTGTCCTATTTATCCCAGTAAAGCGAAAAAATTTCATCAAAATTTCAAAGATCCAGCAAGCGCAACTGGCACCATGGAAGAAAAAATAAATGAGTTTTCAAAAGTTAGAGATGAAATTGATAATTACTGTAGAGACTTCGTTTTAGAAAATTTATAATTCTGATAATTCCTCTTTATTTCACAACATTTTCTCACTCACCCCAAGTGCCACTGGTTCTTCTATAATTATAACGTTAACAGATATTTGAACATATAATATTGTTGTAGGGACGCGATTCATCGCGTCCCTACAATAAAAAATCGCATCCCTACAACAAAAAATCGCATCCCTACAATAAAACAATCGCATCCCTACAACAAAAATCGCATCCCTACAACAAAAAATCGCGTACCTACAACAAACCAATCGCTGCCCCGCAAATATTTAAAATAATTTTAAAAATTGTATATTACAAACTCCCAATCATATGCCCCGGTACAACCCATTTGTCATATTCTTCAGATGTAACATGACCCAATTTCACCGCTGCTTCTTTCAAAGTTGTGCCGTTTTTGTGTGCATATTTTGCAATTTCAGCCGATTTGTAATAACCAATTTTCGTGTTCAAAGCCGTTACCAACATCAAAGAGTTTTCCAAGTGTTTTTGTATCACAGGTTTGTTGGCTTTTATACCTTCCGCACAATTTTCCGTGAAAGATTTGCAAGCATCACCTATCAATCTAGCCGATTGCAATACGTTTGATGCAATAACTGGTTTAAAAACGTTCAATTCAAAATGTCCATTAGATCCACCAATTGATACCGCAACATCATTTCCCATTACTTGAGCGCAAACCATTGTTAAAGCTTCTGGCTGCGTCGGATTAACCTTTCCTGGCATTATAGAAGATCCTGGTTCGTTGTCTGGTATAATAATTTCACCAATTCCACATCTTGGTCCGCTAGAAAGCATTCTAATGTCATTGGCAATTTTCATTAAACTAACCGAACTTCTTTTCAAGGCCCCGCTCAATTCTACCATTGCATCGTGCGCCGCCAAACTTTCAAATTTATTTTCTGCAGTCACAAATGGCAAACCTGTCAATTCTGCAATTTTTTTAGCCACTAAAACATCGTAACCTTTTGGAGTGTTCAATCCTGTTCCAACCGCCGTTCCGCCCAGTGCCAATTCAGATATTGCAACCAAAGCGTTGTTTATTGTTCTTATAGAATTATCAATTTGTCTAACATAAGCCGAAAATTCTTGACCAAGTGAAAGTGGAGTAGCATCCATAAAATGCGTTCTTCCAGTTTTTATAATGTCTTTAAACTCTTCAACTTTATTTTGCAAAGCATCTCTCAGCATTTTCATTCCCGGAATTGTGGTTTCAACCACCATTTTGTATGCCGCAATGTGCATTGCAGTCGGGAAAGTATCGTTGCTAGATTGTGATTTGTTAACATCATCATTCGGGTTCAGTGCTTTTTCTTCATCTGTCAGTTTTCCACCTTGCACAACATGTCCGCGGTTGGCAATAACCTCATTGCAATTCATGTTACTTTGTGTTCCAGAACCTGTTTGCCAAATCACAAGCGGAAATTGATCGTCTAATTTTCCTGTTAAAATTTCATCACAAACTTTAGAGATTAAATCGCATTTTTGTTGTGCCAATACACCAAGTTCAGTATTAGTTTGTGCAGCAGCTTTTTTCAAATAAGCAAAAGCATGTATTATTTCTATGGGCATTGAGGCTTCTGGTCCAATTTTAAAATTATTCCTAGATCGTTCTGTTTGTGCTCCCCAATATTTTTCCAATGGCACTTTCACCTCGCCCATTGTATCTTTTTCTATTCTAAATTCCATTTTTTCAATTTTGGTTTAAAAAATTTATTATTTTTACGGCGTGTATTAAAACTGTCAATACAAGCAGGCACAAAAATAGTAAACAAAAAAATAATAAAGAGATGAGTGTTTTTGGTATAGTTTTATTTCTTGTAATTGGCGGAATGGCATTTTGGATGCTTCTATTCCTAATGGGTTTCATACTTCCTTATTGGATTTCCTTGAGTGCTTTTGATGCGCTAAAACCCAAAAGAGTTTTTGAAGACAATAAAAAGGAAGATATAAAAAAGATAGATTAATTTATTTTTATAAATATTAAAATTCATCCTTCTTCATGTTATATGTCGAGGGATTTTTTTTGCCTTAAAGTTCTCGTTAAAATTCTTTTTTTGGAGCTATTTCCTGCTATCCACTCAAGTCCTCTCCAATAAGATTGGAGGGAGCTGCCGTTACTATCAGGGCTAGGGGTTCAAACTTTAATAATTGTTTAAATCCCAATTTCAGGAGCGTTCAAAATAAAGCGCTGGAACGAAAGTCTCATTGAATCGAAAAATTGCGCTTTAAAGTTCTTCGAAAGTCTTGCCCCGAAAATAGATCGGGACTGGTTCTTTTTGTCCCGATAGCTATCGAGGAGCAAAAGAACATATAAAGTTTATCGGACGCTAATCAAAATTTTACTTAAAAAACATTTTCGGGAAAGCATCTTCAGGTTTCTCGTTAAGAATTGAAACTCTAAAAAACGAATTTAAAAATCCAATTCCATAACCGTAAAATTGAATGCAACTCGCCAATAAAGAATACAGCGCAATTTTTAAAGAACCAGTTTTTATAAGTGCAGCACCAAAAAGTAAAATATAATAAAAGGCATACATCAATAAAAAATAAGGAATACAAAATAGTGCCAATACCAAACTTCCCAAAAATCCAATCAAAAATAAACTCGGAAACCAATAGGTAATTTTAGCATATTTCGGGTAACGCTTATTCAAAATGGGTCTGGCTTTGCCAAATTTATTTACCTGCATGTAAAATTTAGACCAATCTATGCGTCTTTTGTGGTAAACATAAGCTGTTTTAATCAAAGTGGTTTCATAGCCCATTTCCCATAATCTAATAGACAAGTCAGGATCTTCGCCAGGATGAATTTTCCCGAAACCACCCGATTTTTCAAAAGCTTCTTTAGATAAACCCATGTTGAAACTTCTTGGCTGAAACTTCGCCAAACTTTCGTCACCTCCTCTAATTCCTCCCGTAGTTAAAAAAGAGGTCATGGTAAAGTTTATTGCTTTTTGTATATCTGTAAAACTATTGTGGGCGGCATCTGGTCCTCCAAAACAGTCAACAAATTTCTCCGTCAGCGCATTTTTAACCGAGATTAAATAATTTTCAGGCAAAATACAATCCGAATCTAAAATCAAAAAATAATTTCCCCGAGCTCTAGCCATACCGTAGTTTCTAGAATCTCCCGGACCAGAATTTGGTTTTTTGAAATAAGAAATTTCTAGTAAATCTTTGTATTTCGCAATTACGTTTTCAGAATCAATCGTTGAACCATCTTCAACAATAACTATTTCAAATTTTTCATCAAACTCAAGTTTCAACATGCTTTCCATCAATTCTTCCGTTTCATTCGGCCTGTTGTAAACCGGAATTATAAAAGAAAAATTAATTTCTTTACCTGAAATATGAGTCTCTGTTTTTTCCAATTGATAGAAATGTTTTTACTGCGATAAAGTTAACAATCTTCATTTATTTTATGCTCCAATATTTTGTGTGCGTTCTAGTTCGTATTTTTGATAAAAATGAATTGAAGTAATATTAAAGTTTAAGGCAATCGAAACAGAAACAAATATAGCAATCATAACTCCCGAATTTGCATCAGAAAGCGAGGCAGCCAAGCATTTTTCGTTTTTAGAAATATATGTTCGTGAATTGGCAAAAAGATCGGTAAAAATTACTGTGTTTGCTTTAAATTATCCTGTTTCAAATAAAAAGTATTCTTTTCCAAATATTAATGTAATTCCTTTAAATGGAGAAAATGGCAATATTTTTCAACGCACATTTTTATACAAAAGATTAAAAACTGCCTTCGAAAATGAAAACGCAAACAACCGATTCTCACTCATACATTCATTTTGGTTGTTTGAGTCTACCGTTTTTGCAATAAAACTAGGAGAAATATTTGAGCTGCCTGTTGTTGCATCGGCAATGGGAGAAGATGTTTTGGCAACAAATAAATATGCCAATCAAATTTCTAAAGCAAAAATAGAAATTGTTTGTGCTTCCAAATTTCAAGCTTTATATTTTAAAAACTTTAAACCAAAAATAATTGAACCCGGAGTAGAAACTTCCATAATAAAAGAGAAAAAATATGATTTTATTGCTGTAGGTTCACTTACACAAAATAATAACTGGATTTATTGTT
>JBBSUQ010000003.1:0-40540 GCA_038234235.1 Flavobacteriales bacterium | reverse complement strand
CATGTCAGCTCAATGGAAGAGACCAGCTGCCTTCCACATACACACGTGCTCAGGGTGGCTGCTCGATGAACTCAACCAATTGATTGATCAATCAATCAGTCAATCAACGTGCTTTTGAATTTCAGCGCGCTTGTCAGATTCGCCTGTAGAATTTCTCATTTGTTCTTCCAATTCTTTGATATCAAGAGGTTCATTTTTAGACATCGATTGATTTTGGCTCCAGTCTTTGTCGCTTTGTTCTCGCTTATCATTCATGTCCCTCACCGCATTTTTGGCAGGATCATTTGAGAAATTGGCAACATCAATATTTTCAGGTTGAAGTTCTAATTCTTCTATCAATTCTTCAGGAACCTCTAATTTAGGGCCATCAAAAAAAGCTTTATATGGATCGCCATAAGTATCGTAGGTGTCAATTACCAAATAGGAATAAATGCCGACATATACCAATATGGCAGCAAGCAAACCAAATTTATATTTATCTAATAAATCGAAAAATTTATTCATCGTATTTTAATTCTATTAATGTCATCTTCGGAATATAAAAATACGAAAGTTTATCGGGAGTCGCCAACAAAAGGACATCTGGATTAATTAAACGAATTGTTTGATAAACTGAAGGAGCTAAAATTTGCCCTGTATTGCTGTACAATCCTTGTCTAGAACCGTCAGATACTTGAATAATTTTATCTGTTAGAAAAGCAATTTCAGTAAAAGCACATGGAACTATCAATTTATTGTTTTTATTAATTACACCAAGCAGCGTTAATAGTTCGACCTTCGCATAACTGTTCACAAAACTTTCAGCGTATTCATAAGAAAGTGGAATTTTCATGTTGTTCGAAATATCAATAAATCCATATTGATTTGATTTTGAAACTGCAATTAATTCGCCAATTGCTCCCATATCATTGTAAATTGCAGGAACAACGAATTTACCATTAACATCAATAATTCCAAATTTGCCTTTTAGTTTTACTACGCATTTACCATTTTTAAAGGTACCGATTTCCAAATAATTAGGAAAGCTTTCGAATTTTGGTTCAATTGAAATTTTGCCCAACTCATCAAAGAAACCAATTAAATCGCCATCCAAGAAAATTGCCCTATTTGAAATTAATTCTCCAATTCGATCATATTTCGCTTCTTGAATTATCTGACCTTTTTTGGTAGTTAATCCGAATAATTCATCTTCAGAAAAAACAAAAATACTGTCTTTAAAAAGTGAAATTGATTCATACGCAGGAGGGAAAATATAACTTCCATAAACATTAATCAAAGCTTCTTTTTCATTTACTATAACTTTGGCCATGCCATTTTGAAACGCAAAGGCTTCTTGGTATTTTGGTTCAATTCTTAACCGACCGAAACCATCATAATAACCATAAAGACTGTCTTTTTTTGCATAAATTAAAGTCTCTGAAAAGAATCCTAAATCATCAAATTCAATAGGCAAGATAATGGCACCAGTTCTATCAATTATCCCCGATTTCCCATTCAATTCAACCAAGGCTCTACCTTCATCAAAATCGGTTCCGGCATCGTACAGAAAAGGAATTATTACTTCGTTGTTTTTATTAATATATCCATATTTCCCATTTTTAGCAGAAACTGCCAAACCTTCTTTAAATATACCAAGATACTCATATTCAGGTGCAGAAAAAGGAATGCCTGAAAGATTCATTAATCCGTATTTCAATCCTATTTTATATGGCAAAAGCTGCAATTGCATGAGATCTAAATCTTTTTCAATTTCATTTTTAAAAGGATATTGTGGATACTCTTTTTCGAAATTTGCCAATGTTTGTGAAGAATAGTTGTACATGTAAAGCTGATACAATTTTTTCCAAGCCACGTTTACATTTATATTTTCAGGATAAGTTTCTATAAATTTAGAATAAGCATCAACCGTATTGGGTGCAGTTGATATTTGGTAAATTCTATTTTGGGCTTCTTTGGCGTAAGGATGTTTAGGATAAGATTTAATAAAAACAATATAATCCAGCAATTTGCCATTTTTTGTTTGTTCTGTAAATTGAGCCAAATCAAATTCAGCTTGAACCGTTTCTCTGAGTTCGCTATTGGGATAGGTATCAATAAAATCTTTAAAACTTACTGAAGTACCAATTGAAAGTGCCTGCGCATAAGCTAAAGAGTCTCTAATTTCAGTTACCTTGGCAGTTTCCATTGCCCATGGATTTTGATTCAAAAAATTCGTAAAACTTGCAATTGTATGATCTTTTAATGCCAGTTGATAATATTGTGTGCTGATTTCTTGTTTCAGATTTTGAATTGCCTCCATTGTGAAACCGAAGCGGGCATATTTTGAAATACTTTTTTCTTTGAGATATTTAAAAGTTTCTTCTGACTTTAGAATATAAGAATAGGCGCTATCAACATTGTAAAAAGGATTATCATTTTGGGAAGAAATTTTTGCCAATCCAAAATAACAAGGTGAAGGATGCGATTTTAATTTTTTTTCAAATAATTCTTTGGCTTTAAAATAGTTGAATTCTTTTAATGCAGTAAATGCTTTTTCAACCTTGTCAGCCCTTGACGTAAAGGAAAAAATGAAAATTAACAATGATAAAAGCAATAATTTCATTGGACTTGTTTATTCTTAAACTATAAAACGTAAAATTAATTCGATTGTTGATATGAAAACATAATATATAAAAAAAAGCTCCCAAAAAGAGAGCTTTAATATTGTATCTACCAAAAAAATTATTTTTTAGTATGGTGACCGTATCTTGTTTTAAATTTATCAATTCTACCAGCAGTATCCACAAACTGAGAAACTCCCGTAAAGAAAGGATGAGATTTATGAGAAATATCCAGTTTTATTAACGGATATTCATTACCATCTTCCCAAGTTATGTTTTCAGAAGTTCCTGCACTTGATTTGCAAATGAAAGAATAATCATTAGTCATGTCTTTAAAAACTACTAAGCGGTAATCATCTGGATGTATATCTTTTTTCATTTCAATTTTTTTTATTCAATTTTTCTTGTACTTCAAGTCATTTTAAATATGACAAAGCGGGTGCAAAGATAATAAACTTAAATTTATAAAATCAAATTTTTTCAAACAAAATATTATAACTTATCTTTGCGTTCTATACAGCACAAAATTAATTATAATTTGAAATATCTATTTTCCGCAGTTTTTTTACTCTCGATTTTTACAATGACTTTAACTAGTTCGTGTAAAAAGAATAATCCATTTGGTACAGAAGCTCTTGATTTTTCAAGCGATACTCTTGTGTTCGATACAGTTTTTACCACCATTGGAACTACCACCAAAAATTTTAAATTCTACAATAAAGACATTAAGCGCATAAATATTTCAAGTATTGAATTAGAAGGGGGAACCGCTTCACCTTTCAGAATAAACGTAGACGGATTGTCTGGAACAAGCTTTTCAGATATAGAAATGGAAGGCAAAGACAGTCTTTTTGTTTTTGTAGAAGCTACACTTTCTGTAAACAATCAAAGTTTGCCAATGGTTGTGGAAGATAGAATTAAGTTCGTTACCAATGGAAAAACACAGTATGTTCAATTAGTCATTTGGGGACAAGATGCCTATTTTCATTACACTAATTTTGAGCAAAACATTGTAGACACGAATGAAGGAACTTGGCCGAATGATAAACCACACGTTATTTACAATTACGCATTTGTTGATTCAGCTAAAACTTTAAATATTCAGCCAAACACAAAGGTTTACCTGCATAAAAATAGCATGCTCCAAGTTTACAAAGGAACTTTAAATATTAATGGACAATTCGGTTCGGAAGTTACGTTTGAAGGTGATAGATTAGAGGCAGATTATGACGATGTTTCTGGGCAGTATTATGGTATTTATTTTAATAAAGCTTTACCATCGACTATTAATTATCTCAATTTAAAAAATGGAACTGCTGGAGTGCATGTATTTTCAGAAGATCCTGCAAACTCTGGCAATACTTTGGAAATTCGCAATTCAAAAATTGAAAATTGTGCCCGATACGGACTTTTTATTTTCGATGGTGCGAAAGTAAAAGCAGAAAATTGCGTGTTTGCTAAAAATGAATTTCACAGTCTGTTTGTGCTTGGTGGTGGCGATTTTGATATTAACCATTGTGATTTATTAGGTTACAGCAATGCGGGAAATCAAACTCCAGCTGTTGGAATTAGCAATTATTATGTTCAAAATGGAACTGCATTTGTCGGCGCAATTAACCAAGGCAAAATTGTGAACAGCGTAATATATGGAAACGAAGAAAGAGAAATAGTTTTTGATACTTTGAGTGGAAATACGTTGAATTTCCAAATACAAAACAACCTAATTAAAAAAGCCGAAACTGAAAATAATTCCATTTTCATGAACAATGTTTACAACCAAGACCCGGTTTTTATAAGTATTGAAGAATCAAATTTTGACTGGTACAGCACTTCTCCACTCAAGGCAATTGGCAATCAAAGTTTGGGCAATCCGATTGTCACGATAGATATACGACAAGGCAATAGAGGAGCAACGCCAGATGCAGGAGCTTATGAGAATTAACGGAAGGTTTTTTCTAAAAAAGAAAAATGTCGCTTGCCACCCTTCTCAATCTTCTCTCAAGGGAAGAAGTTGAACTTTCTTTCAAAACTTGATAACCTTAGAAATAAAAATCTGTTCGAGCTAAACGAGCATTAATTCAATCTTCTTTACCAATCATATTTCTGTTTTCTTCAGGGAAATTGACCATGTATATTTTTTCACTCGAGCGAGTTATAGACGTGTAGAGCCAACGTAAATATTCTTTTTCTTGTATATCTTCTGGCACAAAGCCTTGGTCTATAAAAACTGTTTTCCATTGTCCACCTTGCGCTTTGTGGCAGGTTATGGCATTCGCATATTTTATTTGTACAGCGTTGTAATATGGATTTTTAGAAATCAATTCGTATCTTTTTTGCTTATTTTTTTCGTGCAGATAATCTTGTTCAACTGCATAGAATAAAGCTTTTTGTCTATCTCGCGTTAATGCTGGAGTTTCACTTTGTAAAGTTTCTGTGAGGGCAATTAATTCTATTTCATCTAAAGGATAATCTACAAATCGGACATTAAGATGCACAAAATCAAAACCATATAAATTTTCATTGCGCATAACTCTTGTCACTTCTACCATTTCGCCATTTGCAATAAAACCAATTTCAGGATAATCGTTTAACCAGTGGTAGTTATTTTTGACAATCATGAGCATGTCGCCGGAGCAAATTTCATCTTCGTACCAAAGTATGCGTGCGCGAATTTGATTGTTGTAAGCATTCGCATTCTTATTAGACCGTGTCACCACCATTGTTTCATCTTGTCCGTGCCGGTCGTAAGCGCTTTCCATTTTTTCTTGCAGTTGTGAACCATCAATAAATTCGAAATCTGGACCAGATTCTAAATCTAAATCGGCAATAAAATCGGTATTTCTTATTTGCGTTGCATTTTCAAGAATGTATGAATCTTGTTTTTGACGCATAACTTCCGTCAATTTATAATACGCAATTTTCAACTTTGGATAGTGATTTTTCATGTAAGATAAATCCAAAGCCGGACTATTAGGATTTCCAACAGGAGGCAACTGACCTTCATCTCCGAGTAAAATTAACTTACAACCTTCGGCACTGTAAACATATTCAATCAAATCATCTAATAAATTTCTTGAAATACTGCCGTCTGCTTGCAAACTATGGTCGCCTATCATAGATGCTTCATCGACAACAAAAACTGTATTTTTGCTAAGATTTGGTGCAAGATTTATCGGAGAATTGACATCACCAGAAGATTTAAGACGGTAAATCATTTTGTGAATGGTGAAAGCTGGTTTGTTTGCACGAACACTCAAAACCTTTGCAGCTCTGCCAGTTGGAGCCATCAATTTGCTCTTTATTTTAAAATAATCTAATGCTTTGATGTAAGCACCGAGAATAGTAGTTTTTCCCGTTCCTGCATATCCGCTCAAAATATAAAGAGGATAGGGGACAACCGTCAATGCGAGTCTGCTCAATTGAGAAATGAGTAAAGCTTGTTGCGCACCAGGTTCCACTTGAAATTTATCTTCAAATACTTTCCTGAAATTACTTATTGCGCTTATGTCCATAATTTTAACCCATCAAAGAAAGTTGAATTTACTCACCATTGCAGTGTAGAACAAAGATTGCGCAAAATTAAGACATAATCTTTTCCTTTGCCAAATCCAATGCCTCTTTTAATCCTTTAGAATTTTTACCGCCTGCAGTTGCGAAATTTGCTTGTCCACCGCCGCCGCCTTGAATGAATTTAGAAACTTCTTTGATGATTTGACCTGCGTTGCGTTGATCGTTTATCAGTTCATCGCTTATTAAAATACTCACACTGCACTTGTCGTTTTGGTCGCCGCAAAGTATTCCTATGAAATTATCATTTTCGCCTTTTAGTTGGAATAAGATATCTTTTATAGATCCTGCATCGGTTTCTACAATTTCTGCCAATAAACTAAAATTATCAAGTTTCTGAATTTTATGTTGCAAATCATATTTTAGCATCTTAGCTGCTTCTTTCTCAAATTGGGCAATTTGCTTTTGCATTTCACTGTTTTTCGATAAAAGGTCTTCAACAGTTTTTAAAATGTCTTTCGGATTTTTAAGTGTAAGTGCAACATTCTGTAAAATATCCGATTTTTCTTTGTAAAAAGTTTCAACCGCATCGCTTGTAATTGCTTCTATTCTTCTAACTCCAGCAGCAACTGCGCCTTCGCTCAATATTTTAAATAAACCAATGCTGTTTGTGTTCTGCACATGTGTTCCTCCGCAAAGTTCAACAGATTTTCCAAACTTTACTACTCTAACAGTATCGCCATATTTTTCACCAAAAAGTGCCATAGCTCCCATTGCTTGAGCTTCTTCAATTGGCGTATTTCGTTTTTCTTCTAGAACTATTGCTTCTTTGATATTTTGAATTACCAACGATTCAATTTTTTGTAATTCTTCATCGGTTACTTTACTAAAATGACTGAAGTCAAAGCGCAAATATTTTTCATTTACCAAAGACCCTTTTTGCTCAACATGGGTTCCTAAAACCTCTCTCAAAGCATGGTGTAGCAAATGCGTAGCCGAATGATTGTTGCATGTAAGATTTCTCTTTTGGACATTCACTTTTGCTGTGAAAGTCGCTTTTAAATCATTTGGCAATTTCTCAGATAAATGAACAATCAAATTATTTTCTTTTTTCGTGTCGAAAATTTGTATTGTTTCATTGTCAGATTCAATCGTACCATTATCGCCAACTTGACCGCCACCTTCCGCATAAAAAGGGGTAAGATTAAAAACCAGTTGATAAAATTCTTTTTGTTTTTGACTTACTTTTCGGTATTTCACGATTTTTATCTGAGTGCTTAAATGATCATAACCTACAAATTCTTCCGCATTGTCATCTATTAAAACTTCCCAATCTTCCACAGAAACTGCGGTGGCATTTCTTGATCTGTCTTTTTGTTCTTGCAAAGATTTTAAAAATTGAGACTCATCTACTTTTAAGTTGTTTTCTCTCGCAATCAATGATGTTAAATCTATCGGAAAGCCATAAGTATCAAACAATTCGAAGGCAACTTTCCCGTCAATTATATTTTTATTTTCGTTTTTAGTTTGTTCCATCACCACATCCATTCTTCGGATTCCCTGTTCTAAGGTCTTGAAAAAACTATTTTCTTCTTCTTTAATTACTTTATAAATTAGTTCTTTCTGCTGAATGAGTTCTTGAAAAGGATTGCCCATTATTTCTGCAAGTGTTGTTGAAAGTTCGCACATAAATGGTTCTTTCATGTCTAAAACCTGGTAGCCATAACGAACTGCTCGGCGCAAAATTCTTCTTATTACATAACCAGCTCCGGTATTGCTTGGTAATTGTCCGTCGCTTATGGAAAATGCAATTGCTCTAATATGATCTGCAATTACGCGCATGGCAATATTTATTTCTTCTGTTTTTCGATATTCTGCCCCTGATAATTTTTCAACTTTGGCAATCAATGTTTGGAACAAGTCAATATCGTAATTGCTTTGTTTTCCTTGCATCGCCATCGCCAATCTTTCAAGCCCCATTCCAGTGTCAACGTGTGTTTCTGGTAATTTTTCTAAAGACCCATCTGCTTTTCTGTTGAATTGCATGAATACGTTGTTCCAAATTTCCACAACTTGCGGGTCGTCTTGGTTTACTAAATCTTTTCCTGCTTTTTCCTCTAATCTTTCTGGCGATCGCAGGTCAATGTGAATTTCCGTACAAGGTCCGCACGGTCCAGTTTCTCCCATTTCCCAAAAATTATCTTTTTTGGAAGCGAGTATTATTTGATCTTCTGCAATGTATTTCTTCCAAATATTATAACTTTCAGTGTCTTTGGGAACGCCGTCTTTTTCATCTCCTTCAAAAACGGTGACGTATAATCTTTCTTTTGGTAATTTATAAACTTCTGTGAGCAAGGTCCAAGCCCATTCAATTGCTTCTTCTTTAAAGTAATCTCCAAAAGACCAATTCCCGAGCATTTCGAACATGGTATGGTGGTAAGTATCTACACCAACTTCTTCCAAATCATTGTGTTTTCCAGAAACTCGCAAACATTTTTGCGTATCGGCCACCCTTCGATGTTTAGGAACAGCATTCCCCAAGAAAAAATCTTTGAACTGATTCATTCCGGCGTTTGTAAACATCAATGTAGGGTCATTTTTAATAACCATGGGCGCTGAGGGCACAATCTGATGTCCTTTGGATTCAAAAAAATCGAAAAATGCTTGTCTGATTTCGCTGAGTGTCATGCTAATCTTTATTTATATTTTTGAAAAATGTAAGTGCAAATTTAAGGGATTTGGTCAAATACGAGAAGATAGATTAAATTTGATTTCAAACAAAATACATTTTTGACAGAAAATTCTACAAAATATCGATCATTTATAAGGAAATCGGGAAAATTAATTGCCGTTTATTTTTTGCTATTTGGCATTAATTTGCTGGTCAGATTGCCAATTTTTCTATCCAAAAATATTTGGTTTGATGGCGATGAGGCAATTGTGGGACTAATGGCACAAGATTTTCTTCAAAGTGGAAAACTGCCATTTTTCTTTTATGGTCAAAATTATGGCTTTGCAAGTTTTGAAATTTTAATTACTTCATTTTTCGAAAAAATAATGGGAGCTTCCATGCTGACTTTGAAATTTGCAGCTTTGGCAATTCATGCTTTCCCAATAACTTTGGCTTATGTTATTCTCAAAAAAGCCAATACAAATAAATGGATTTTCATCTTGGTAATGCTCGTTCTCATTTTATCGCCGACTTATATTTTATGGGGATTAAGAGGTTCTTCGCTTCCATTTTTCTGGATGTTGGTTATTTTGTATTTCTGTCTATTTTGTAAACCAACAATTAAAAATATTCTAATAATTTCCTTTGTCATTTCCGTTTTAGCGCTTTCGCAAGTCATGTTTTTATTTATGGTTTTGCCATTTATTTTAAAGTGGCTTTGGAAAGAGAAGAATGTAATTAAGAATATTTTGATTTTATGCTTCGTATCCATTGGCCTGAGTTTAATTTGTGTTTTGATTTTTAAAAGTGACAATTCAGCTCATTTGGTACATTTATATTTTGGAGAATATCAATTACAGAATATTCAAAATCAATTGAGCGGTTTCATTTATGGCTTTTCCAATTATTTTTATTTCAGCGCAAATTTCTCAATTTCATTGGTGTGGAAAATATTGATATTAATTAATTTAATTCTGTTGATGGTAATTGGAGTTTATCATTTATTAATGAAATTTGAAAGAATTTTGTTTATTGGTTTTATATTATCGACAATTTTATTTCTATTTCTACTTTCCCTCATTTCCATAACAAGCGCTCGGTATTGGATTCCGTTTTTCACATTTTTCCTTTTACTTCTGATTTATATTTGTGTTAACAAGCAAATTTCTGTTGTTAAGCAAATTAAAAATTCTTTCTCACTTATTTCACTTTGCATCATTTCACTTATCAGTTTAGCAGCTATAATCAATTCGTCCTCAATTCCACAACATTTTTATCATACCAAATGGAGTGAAAAAAGTGCATTTTATGATTTTGAAAAGGGAGTGAAAGACAGAAAAATTAAAGCATTATATTCAATTGATCCTTATTTGCAATGGCAATGGAATTATTTGAATGGCGCAGAAATCCCTTGTTCAGGTTTCTCTAAAGTTGAAAGAAGTCAGAGATTTAAATTAAAAGTAAATTCAATTTATGAAACTAGTCCTGATAGAGTTGGAATTATTGGCTTTTGGGGCATAACAGACGGTTTGGAAGAAGTGCCAGGTTTCAATGATACGCGCATACAAATCGGAGATAAATACTGTATAGTTTTCCCTATAAAGCGCAAATTTTTAGAAAAAGGTTGGCAATTTAATGAATGAGATTTGAGTTTTATAAAAAATATTTCTGACATCAATTAACGTGAATGGTTTTTATTGAAAAGTTTTGCCATATTATAAATGGAATTAATTCTTGTGAATGTTGCAAATTTAGGTGCTTGAGTCTGTATATTTTAAAAAAAGTTTGACATAGGATTTTAGTTATCAGAGCTTTTCTAGTTCTGATTTGTCTGCTTTTCGGTTACCATTTCTCAACTTTTGGCGGTGATTTCTTGTGAAAAAATTGAGATCTTCTAGAAAATATTCTAATTTAATTGAAATGTTGATTTAGTTTGAGAAATTAGATTGGTTTTGGATTATAGATATTTGTTAAACATTTAAATTTCAATTAAATACGATGATTCTTACCGTAAGAAGCTACAATCTCCAAACAACATATTTAGAAAATATATCATCTAATTTTGCTAAATCTGAGTTGGTAACAATTAAAGAATTTCCACGTTCAAACAGTTTTTCATATTTCACTGTACTACTCTCACTACAACTAGGCAAATCAGGATCCCACAAATAACGCTCATGTGTACCTTCATTAAATATAAATTCTCTCTCACCGCCCATGGAATTACTTGCCACACGCTGAACTAGTAATCTTCCACCATATTTATATATATGATAATTTGGCAATACATACATGTACTTTCCTGCTCCCAATCGTGATTTACCTTTAATTTTTCGTTTCACACATTTACCCAAACGAAAGCCTAATATTTCTAATTCCAGTTGACTAATCCACATCGTATTATGTTGCGGACCTAATACCAGCTCTACTAAATGTGTGTTCCGTTTAAGAAACTTCCAAAAACCAATAAACAAAAGGTTTATTAATTGTTTATCGGCCCGTCTATGAAATTCATATCGACAATCATCGTCACAGTATCGTTTGGTACTTCTAAATCCGTAAAGCGTGTCATTGCACGTACAACACGGACGATTAAGATTAAAACCCCGCTTGAGGTTTTTTTTTGGTTTATTGTTCATGGTATTATTGTTTTTAATTATTAAAACAAAAATACAAAATTTATTATAATGCAAGCATATTTTTTAACTTTATTCTTATTATTTAATTAAAATGTAATTATGACATTATTGTAATTATTGTAATTATTGAACTCAAGACGAAGACTTCTAAAATGAACGATTATTCCTTATCTTTGCAACTAGTGAAATTCTGCCGTGAAAAAGAAATACGTATATAATCCGAAAACTTTAGCTTATGAAAAAGTAGAGCAGAGCCTTTTTTCACGGGCATTTAAACTTTTCCTTTATTTTTCGCCAGGTATTATTGTTGGCTTAACTGTCGGAATATTCTTCTTTTCTAAATACAACAAAGCAGGAAATTCTTACAGAAACAGTGAAATTCTTAAATATCAAAAAGAATTAGAATTGATGCAGAACGACATGAAATTAATTAATTCTGTTTTGGAAGAGTTGGAAAGAAAAGACAAAGATTTGTACAGAGCAGCTTTGCACGCAGAAGAGTTTCCTGAAGAACTACGAGAAATGGGACAAGGAGGTAGCGATAAATTTGCAAGGTTTGATGCACTTAGCGACGGACAATTATTTAAAGAGAATGCTAAAAGAATTAACCAGTTAGAAAGAAGACTTTCCGCACAATCAACTTCTTTTGCCGAATTATTAAAACTTGCCAAAGTAAATGATAAAAGTTTGCGTTGTATTCCATCCATTCAACCTGTAAACGATAAGGAATTAAAACAAATGGCGTCTGGATACGGCATGAGAATTGATCCAATTTACGGTATTGCTCAAATGCACGACGGAATGGATTTTTCTGCTGAAATCGGAACAGATGTTTATGCTACTGCAGATGGTGTAATTGAATCGGTAGAAAGAAATGAATGGGGATATGGACAATGTATAGTTATAAATCATGGATTTGGATACAGAACTCGCTATGCGCATTTAAGTGCTTTTAAAGTGAAACAAGGTCAGAAGGTGCAAAGAGGAGATTTAATCGGATTAATTGGTACCACAGGGAAATCTACTGGTCCGCATTTGCATTATGAAGTAGAAGAAAATGGAGTTAAAGTAAATCCGGTTTTCTTTTACCACTATGATTTGACTCCGGAACAATACGAAAAAATGATTAAAAAAAGTCAAGAAAATTTAAAATCGCTTGATTAACACTGGCTTGATTAACAAAAATAAAAAATGATTAAAAAAAATTTATTGAAAATAATATTATCTGCTGGGGCGCTTGTGGGATCTGGACTTTTTATCTTTCCACTTCTTATTTCGAAAGCTGAAATTAAAAACATCCCTTTAAGAGAAAATGCAGAAATTATAGAAACTGAAATTGAACAAGATAGTATTATTACTTTAATTGCTGTTGGTGATATGATGTTGGGGACAAACTATCCAAATGCAACGCACTTACCACCTAATGATTATGATTTACTTGGTCCATTACAAGAATTATTGAAAAGTGGAGACATGACTTTCGGTAATTTAGAAGGCACAGTGCTTAATGAAGGTGGAGAAATTAAATCTTGTGGCGATCCTACTAAATGTTATGCCTTCCGTCAGCCAGAATCTGTTTTGAAACATGTGAAAAATGCTGGGTTCGATTTTCTTTCAATTGCCAACAATCACATGGGAGATTTTGGAGAAACTGGTAGAAAAAATACCCAAAAGGTATTAAGAGAAATGGGATTTAGATACGCAGGTTTAGAAAGTTGTCCGTGGGATACACTTACTGTAAATGGTTTGTTGGTCGGATTTACAGCTTATGCGCCAAATAGTGGCTGCTTGCAAATAAACGATTATTCCATTATGGAGGAAATTGTTAAGAAATTAGATAAAATGTGCGACATTGTGATTGTCTCCTTTCACGGTGGGGCAGAGGGTAGCGGTAAAACGCACACCCTAAATTCTCATGAAATATTTTACGGTGAAGACAGAGGAAATGTAGTAGAATTTTCAAGAAAAGCCGTTGATGCAGGAGCAGATGTGATTTTGGGTCATGGTCCACACGTCTCAAGAGCTTGCGACGTTTATAAAAATAGATTTATAACCTATTCAATGGGTAATTTTTGTACTTATTCTAGATTTAATTTGAGTGGAATTAGTGGCATTGCACCAGTGTATAAAATTTATCTTACGAAAAATGGAGAGTTGATTAAAACAGAATTAATTTCAATTCAACAACTGGGAGAAGGCGGGCCAATTTTAGACAAAGAAAACAGAGCCTTTGCAGAAGTTAAAAAACTGACTGAAAGCGATTTTCCTAAAAGTAAATTGCGTTTTGAAAATGGGTTTTTGACTTATGAGCGGGATTAAATATTAAAAAAGAAGAATATTCATACGAGTTTTACCCGTAAAAATTTCTAATTATTCAGAATTTACTGCGTTACTTGAAAAGTAGTGTAACCTAAATAAATAAGTAAAAGCATTGCTGCTTGCCACCTGTCAATCAAGAATTTTTTTCCAATGAACATGAACACAAAAAGTAAAATTGAACCACCTATTAACATTGCCATGTCTGTGTTAAAATTGGTGTTGTATGTTAATGGATTTATAATGGCACTGGTTGATAATACTAAAAGTAAATTGAAAATATTAGAACCTACAACGTTGCCAATTGCAATGTCACTTTTGTTTTTCATAGCTGCTACGATGGAGGTTACCAATTCAGGTAAAGAAGTTCCTGCAGCTATTACTGTAAGTCCAATTGTTTTTTCACTAATACCCATGTCTTGAGCAATAAAAATTGCATTGTCAACAACTAAGGAGCCACCATACACCAAACCTATAAGACCAATAATAATTAAAAATGTAATTTTTAAATTAGAAGCATTTGGAATTGGATCCATTTCCGTTTCTAAAGTTTTGGAGGATTTCATTTGCCTGTATACATAGTATAAAAATCCAGCAAATAGGAAGAGTAAAACCATACCATCGAGCCTTGTCAATGTCATGCCTTCACCTATGAAAAAGTTAAAGCACATTAAGAGTACTAAAACTGCTGCAAATAAAGAGATTGGTATTTCTTTCCAGACTGTACTAGATTGTACTTTTATTGGCATAATCAATCCAACAATTCCGAGAATTATAAATAAATTAAAATTATTACTTCCTATTACATTGCCGAATACGATATCTGGATGGTTTTCAGCTGAAGCAAAACTGTTTACAACCAATTCTGGCGCGGAAGTACCGAACGCAACAATGGTTAAGCCAATTGCCAAATCAGAAATATTGAATTTTTTAGCCAAAGAAGATGCGCCACTAACCAGCCAGTTAGCACCAAAAATTAACAAAGCAAAACCAACAATAATTAATACAACTGCTAAAAGCATAAAATTTATATTTTTTTGAATTAAATAGATTCAATTTCTATTGCCCAAAAATAATAAAACTACTTGATAAAGCTAAAAGTTAATTCGTGAAATAATTATGAATAAAAAAATCTGTAGAGTCAAGGCATGTCATGACCTTACAGGAACAACATATATTTGATAAAGTCCTAAAAAATTTTCAGAAAGAAACTTCAATGTAAACTGGGAAATGATCTGAATAGCCACCCAGATATTTAGAACCAGCATAAGTTCTAAAAGGAACGATGTCTCCTTTATATTCTTCTAATAATTCTTCAGAAGAAAGTATTTCGCCACTGCCTGAAACTACGTGAAGTGCCTTAGAATTAAAAAAGTTTGGAGAAACCATAATGTGGTCTAAAACATCATAAACACCTTTGTAACTATACGTTCCGCCGAATTTACCGTTTTCTTTGGCAATCATTGGGGTTAGTTTTTCGGCTATTAGTTTGGGTGCATTGTTCTCTGGATAGTCGTTTAAATCTCCCATAAAAACAATGTTCACTTTTTTATCTTTTTTGCTTATTTCATCAATAAATTTTCGGGCTTGCTCAGCTGCATAAACTCTAGAATTATCTGATGCTTCTTGTCCGCCACTTCTGCTTGGCCAGTGATTTACAATTGCATAAAATTTTTCTTTGCCAACACAAAATTCTGCCCAAAGAATATCTCTTGTTTTATCTATTGAACCATCTTCTTTTTTGATATCAAATCTTAAACGACCAGAACTTAAAAGTTTTAGTTTTATAGAATCGTAAATAAGCGCTACGTCAATTCCTCTTTCATCTGGACTATCAAAATGGACCAAACCAAATTTATTTTTGTTGTTTACTGAATAATTTATGACGTCTCTAACTACTTTTTCGTTTTCGATTTCTGCAAGACCGATAAGTAAAGGTTCATACATTAAATCAATAACTTCATTTATGTGTTTAATTTTTTCGTTGTATTTATAAGTATCCCAATGATTTTTGCCTTCTGGAAGAAAATCTTCATCATTAATATTAGGATCGTTTATAGTATCAAAAAGATTTTCAACGTTGTAAAAACAAAATGTAAAAGGCATGTATGGCCTATCTTTTTCGGAATTTTCTTTTTGTTGGCAAAATGAGTTGCACCCATTTAAAGCAATGAGAAATAGAGAAGGAAAGACTTTAATTATAATTTTATGTAACCAATTCATTTTAAAATATTATTCAAATGTATATAAAAACAAAAATGGAGAAGAAACAGGCGTTTCTCCTCCATTCATTAATCAACCTAACCTAACCACCTAAATCAGAACAAAGATACAACGTTTTTTAAATAAGTGAAGAATTTTTTTAATTTTTTTTACTTTTTAACAAAAATTTAATAAAAGAAAATTGTAAAAAAAATTAAAACCTTGATTCCATTATAGTTTATAAATTGAAACTTTTTTATGGATGTTATTCTTTATAGAAGAAATAAAAATTTTATGATGAAAATTTGACCTAAACAATAAATCAATGCGCCGGATTGAAATGACAGTGGGCTGAAACTTTGACGACTATGAACCTGTTTGCCGACAGGCAAAGTAGGACAAAATTGCGACTACAGAAGCACATTTTGCCCAGGTGAATAGCCGAAAAGTGAAGCACGCTATAATGGAAAGCCGGATTACGCTCTACTATAAATTACTATAAATTATTTTAATTATTAGTTTAACTATAATTAATTGTTAGTCTTGTCTAAAAATTGCTAATTTTGCACGAAATAGATCTGAATGAATTTTACGCAAAGTGAGGAAAACTATATTAAGGCAATTTTTGCTTTGAGTGATGGAACTGATCTAGGAGTTTCAACCAACTTGCTTGCAGAACGCATGCTCACTAAGCCTTCTTCGGCGACGGATATGCTGAAAAAATTGAAGGAAAAAAATCTTATTGAATATAAAAAATACAAGGGTTGCTCGCTCACCAATGAAGGCAGGGATGTTGCACTGCAAATTTTAAGAAAACACCGATTGTGGGAGGTTTTTTTGGTGCAAAAACTAAATTTTGGTTGGGAAGAGGTGCATGAGGTTGCCGAACAATTGGAACACATTCGCTCTAAAAAACTGATTGATAAATTGGATGCCTTGCTCGACTATCCGAAGTTTGACCCACACGGAGAACCAATACCTGATGCAAGCGGAAAAATGGAAGCTCACAAAAAATGTGTGTTGCTCTCTGAACTAAATGCTGGGGAGCATGGTGTAGTGGTGGGTGTGGAAGATGGAAGCACTGATTTTTTTACTTTTTTGAAACACAATAATATAGAATTGGGTGTGGACGTGATTTTACAAGAGGTTTTTAATTACGATAAATCGGTGAGAATTTTATTGAAAAACAAAGAGGTAAATATCTCACATGCCATTGCATCTAAAATTCTTATACAAACTATAGAATCTTGAGAAATTTAATTTATATAATTTTTGTTTTATTGTTAGCAGTTTCTTGCAAGTACGAGCCAGACAAGTATGTGAAAGAAAAATTGATTGTGTGCACAACTACTATGATTTCTGACGGAATTCAAGAAATTGTTGGTGCCAAATACGAAGTTAAAACATTAATGGGCGCAGGAGTAGATCCGCATTTATACGAACCGAGACCGTCTGACGTACGCGCATTAGGTGAAGCCAAAGTGATTGTGTACAATGGTTTGCACTTGGAAGGAAAAATGAGCGATCTTTTTGAGAAATTAAAGAACGAAAAAAGGGTAATTGCCATGTCTGACGGTATGCCTAAAAATAAACTTATTGCACTGAATGTTCACTCCTACGATCCGCATGTGTGGTTTGATACTTATTTGTGGCTAGATGGTTTGGAGAATGCTGTGCAACAACTAACAAAAACTTACCCTGAAGATGAGGCAATATTTATGTCGCGTTTTTTAGAATTAAAAAAAAGATATTTAGCCATGGCAGCAGAGTTGAAAAATAATCTTTCTCAAATTCCAGCAACTAAAAGAGTGCTCATAACTTCTCATGATGCGTTCCATTATTTTGGAAGGTTGAATGAAGTAGAAGTGATGGGTTTGCAAGGTGTTTCTACAGCATCGGAACCCGGAATTAAAGATATAAGTGTGCTTGTAAATACCATAATGTCTCGAAACATAAAAGCGGTTTTTGTAGAAAGTTCGGTTTCGCCAAAGGCAATTAAATCGGTAATTGAGTCTTGTAAAAGCAAAGGTTATGTTTTGAAAATAGGAAATACGCTTTACTCTGATGCATTGGGCAGCAAAGCTTCTGGTGCAGGAACTTATGAGGGAATGCAAAAAGCAAATGTAGCATCCATAATAGCAGGTTTGAAATGAAAAATTACAGTATTGAAGTACATAATGTTTCGGTAGCTTATGACAGAATTCCAGTTTTGTGGGATATTGATGTCGACTTGCCGATTGGAAAAATAATAGGAATTGTTGGGCCAAATGGTAGCGGAAAATCTACTTTGCTGAAAGCCATTATGGGATTAATTTCCCTATCTAGCGGATCTGTTAAGATTTTTGGACAAGATTTAAATGAATCTCGTGATAAAATTGCTTACGTGCCACAAAGAGAAAGTGTAGATTGGAATTTTCCGGCCACGGTGCGCGATGTAGTGGAAATGGGTCGATTTCAAAAAGGAAAACTTTTTCATAGACTTACTGCGGTTGATAGAGAATTGGTTGACTATGCAATTAAAAAAGTGAAACTAAAAGAGTTTGAAAATCGACAAATTGGACAGTTATCTGGGGGCCAACAACAACGAGTGTTTTTAGCTCGAGCTTTGGCGCAGGGTGCATCAATTTATATTATGGATGAACCTTTTGTTGGAGTAGATGTGGCAACTGAAAATGCTATTTTAGAATTGCTTACAGAAATGAAGAATGAAGGCAAAACGCTTATTATTGTCCACCATGATTTACAAACGGTTTCTGATTATTTTGATTACTTGGTTCTTCTCAATACCAGACTTGTGGCTCATGGTCCGACGACCGAAGTGCTGACTCGCGAAAATTTACAGGCAACTTACGGTGGACAATTGAATCTTGTGGCGCAAATACAAGAATTAATTAAGGAAAATGAAATGCCACTGAGAGAAAAAGGATTTGAAGACAAATGAGTTGGGATTTTACATATCTTTTTACAGAAATTCTTTTTTACAAAGTACTTTTTGGTGTATCGCTCATTGGTGCGTTGAGCGGAGTAGTAGGAACGTTTAGTCTTTTGCGCAAAAAATCGCTAATAAGCGATGCAATTTCACATTCAGTATTGCCTGGAATTTGTGTTGGATTTATTTACGAAGGCAGTAAAAATCCATTGGTTTTGCTTATCGGTTGTTTAATTGCAGGATTAATTTCCGTTTGGTTAATTGATTTTATTGTTCGTAGAACTAAACTTTCAGAAGACACTGCAATTGCTTTTGCTTCTACTTTCTTTTTTGCTTTGGGTTCTGTTTTATTATCATATATCGTGGCAGGAGATAACCCTGAAAAAGTAGGACTTAAAGACTATCTTTTTGGCAAGGCAGCTACAATTTCATTTGAAGATATTAATATTTTTATGTATTGCGGTGTAGCAATTTTAGTATTGATTGTTGCCTTTTACAAACAAATAAAGCTCGTAGTTTTTAATGTAGATTTTGCAGCTTCAATAGGCATTTCCATTAGATTAATAGAATTTATGATTGCAGTAATAACGGTGCTTACTGTTGCTATTGGAATACAAGCTGTGGGTGTTGTGTTGATGTCAGCATTGATAATTGCACCTTCTGCCGCAGCAAGATATTGGACAAATAATTTAGTGAAAGTATTGCTTCTGGCGGCACTTTTTGGTTGTTTGGCAAGCAGTTTAGGTGTTTTTACAAGTGGTATTTTCGAAGACATGCCAACCGGACCTTGGGTAGTTACTTATTTATTTCTTTTTGTGTTTTTTACCTTGTTGTTCGCTCCTCGAAAGGGCTGGTTTAGTGTATTGAAACGCAAGAGAAAAACCAAGGGAAGAATTGAACGAGAAAATGTGCTCAAAACGTTTTTTCAATTAGAAGAAAGTGGTGTAGATAATGTGCGCATTCAAGATTTAATGCAAAGAAGATATTTTGAAAGTAGTGTTCTGGGAAAAATTCTCAATTCTTTACAAAAAGATGATTTGTTACAAAAGGAAAATAACGTTTATCATTTAACAGTTGAAGGCAAAACAGAATCTTCAAGAATTGTAAGGCTTCACCGACTTTGGGAACTTTACCTTACCAAGCGAATGAATTTTAAGGAAGATCACATTCACGGTTCGGCCGAATCGGTAGAACATTTAATTACGCCCGAATTGGAACAAGAACTTTTGAGGGATTTGGATTTTCCTGAATCTGATCCACACAATAAAAATATTCCTTATTGATTATATTATAATATGAGTTTAGCCGATTTTTTAATTCTATCTACAGCACTTCTAATTGGATGGAGTTGTGCGTTGCTGGGCTGTTTTTTGGTTCTGCAAAAAGTCGTGATGATTGGCGATGCAATTTCTCACAGTGTTTTACCAGGGATAGTGTTGGCATTTGTTTTTAGTTCTGGCTTTGATTCTGTTTTTATTTTACTGGGAGCTGCGGTTTTCGGAGTGCTAACCTCAATGATTATTCGCTTTTTTTCTTCAAAATTAAAATTACAAGAAGATGCGAGTATTGGTATTACTTTTACATGGCTTTTCGGTTTAGGAATTATTTTTATTGCTGCTTTCACGGGAAGTAATGCCGATATCGACAAAGAATGTGTATTGTTTGGTGAACTTGGAACAACTTTTCTTGATAAGATTATCATCAAAGGTTATCTAATCGGTACGCGAAGTATTTGGTTGATTTTACCAGTTCTTCTATTAATCATCGCATTTATCACATTTGGATTTAATAAACTCAAAGTAATTTCATTTCATGCAGATTATGCCCAATCAAAAGGAATTTCTGTTTCAAAATGGCATTATGCATTTATGCTTTTGGTGAGCATAACCAGTGTAATGAGTTTTGAAGCTGTTGGGGCTGTACTAGTTGTCGGTTTATTGGCAATTCCACCAGCAACGGCTTACTTGCTAGTAAAACGTTTGCAACAAATGATTTTTCTCTCTCTTATATTTAGTACAACTTGTTGCATTTTAGGCTACATGTTAGCCAATTATTGGGATGTGAGCATGAGTCCGAGCATTGTAATGGTTTGCGGTTTTCAGTTTTTAATTGTTCTGATTGTTACTCAAGTAAGAAAACGAATTTTCTCAAAAGCCGCCGTAAATTTTGTAGTTAAAGCCTAATTCTCCTTAAAAAATTGCCACAACGAATCTTCCGGAACTGGAGCAACTACTGTAATTGGCTCTTTTTGTGTTGGATGGTTAAATAATATTTTTCTTGCGTGCAAACAAATTGATCCGTCTGGATTTGATCTTCTTGCACCGTATTTGACATCTCCTTTTATTATGCAACCAATATTTGATAGTTGCACTCTAATTTGATGGTGTCTGCCAGTTTCAAGCTCCACTTCCAATAAATGATATTTATCTGAAGATTGTAATAATTTGTAATTTAAAATCGCCTCTTTTGCACCTCCTTTGTCGTTTTCGCTGACGTAAGATTTATTCTGTTTTTCATTTTTTTTTAAGAAATTTACCAATCTATCTTGTCTTTTATTTGGCAAAGTCTCTACAATTGCCCAATAAGTTTTATTCGTTTCTTGGTTTCTAAATTGCTCGTTTAATCTTGAAAGTGCTTTGCTGGTTCTTGCAAAAATTACCGCTCCGCTAGTTGGTCTGTCAAGCCTGTGTACTACTCCACAAAAAACATTGCCCGGTTTGTCGTATTTTTCTTTAAGATATTCTTTAATAATATCGGGCATTGTAACATCTCCCGTTTTGTCGCCTTGCACAATTTGTCCAGCTAATTTGTTAATCACAATAAGATGGTTGTCTTCAAAAAGTACTTGTGCTTCCGTCAATTTCATCTTTTAGTTTTCAACTTTTGGTTTCTAATTTTTTAAGAGTATTTTTTTTAGACTTTTTTTTATGATTAAATATGAATTTGTTTTTAACTTCTGTATGCAGCTCCGATATTATTCTATTCTTTAAATTACAACGTTAATTAAACGAGATCAATATTGTTCTTCTTCATTCGGAAAATCACCCGATTTCACGTCTTCAATATATCGATGGAAAGAACTGAGCATTTCTTCATATAAATTGTGATACTTTCTTAAAAAACGCGGACTAAATTCATTGTTAATTCCCAACATATCGTGCACAACTAAAACTTGTCCGTCCACTCCGCCACCAGCACCAATTCCAATTATCGGAATATTTACAGTTTTAGCTACTTTCTCCGCCAATTCTGCTGGAATTTTCTCTAAAACAATTGCAAAACATCCTGCTTCTTCCAATGCTTTGGCATCTTCTAATAAAAGATCGGCTTCATTTTTTTCTTTTGCGCGAACAACGTAAGTTCCAAATTTATAAATTGACTGTGGCGTTAAACCCAAATGTCCCATAACCGGAATTCCAGCAGTCAATATTCGCTCTACAGATTCTAATATTTCTTGTCCGCCTTCCATTTTTACGGCATGTCCACCTGATTCTTTCATTATTCTAATAGCTGATGACAATGCTTCTTTCGAGTTTCCTTGATATGATCCAAAAGGCAAATCTACAACAACCAATGCTCTCGAAACCGCTCTAACAACTGATGAAGCATGGTAAATCATTTGCTCCAGAGTAATTGGCAAAGTTGTTTCGTGGCCCGCCATAACGTTTGATGCGCTGTCTCCTACCAAAATAACATCAATACCCGCTGTATCTATAATTCTTGCCATTGAAAAATCGTAGCCAGTGAGCATACTAATTTTTTCTCCAGAATCTTTCATTTGTTGCAAAACTTTTGTAGTTACACGTTTTACATTGTTATGAACCGACATATAAATAGTTTAAAGTGAATATTTTTAATTTCCGATATGGTACAAAGCATCGCCTTTATTCACAACCGGCGATTCATTTATACAAAAAACATATCCAGGAAATTGAGCTTTAATTTTTCTTTCAATTCTTCCAAATGGATCAGTTACCATTCCCAAAACATCATCAATTTCTACCTTTGAGCCATTCACAACTATTGATTGGAACATGCCTGAATTTGGAGCACGCAGCCATTTACTTTCTCTAATTTCTATATATTGATGTTTGTGTGCTGCTTCAACTTTAAAATGGCGAATATCCAAGAAATCTAAAATTCGTTTAATTCCGTCTAACGCTTCCTGCACAATTTTTTCTTCAATGCTGTTGTCTTTACCACCTTCAAAAAGCAATATTTTCTTTCCGCGTTTGTGCATCTCTTCTCTAAGAGATTTGTGAATGTAAGAAGAGTTTATTATAAATGGCGGATTAAATACTTTTGCCAAATTAAGACTTATTTCATCTTCAAATTCACAACGAATTTGCGAGTAATTATTACGAGAATTACTTCCTGTATGAAAGTCCAAAACATAATCGGCTAGGGGAGTAATTTCCTCTAAAAAATGATACGCAAACTGACTGGCCAATGAGCCATTTTTACTTCCAGGGAAACTTCTGTTCAAATCTCTGCGATCTGGCAGTTCTCTTTGTAAATTTAGAAATCCTAAAATATTGAATATCGGCACACAAATGATAGTTCCAGCAGTGGGTTTGTTCCAACCTTTTTTAATAACACGGCGTATAATTTCAACTCCGTTAATTTCATCGCCGTGCATTCCTGCCATCAATAAAATTGTAGGTCCGTCAACTTTCGCTCGCTCAACAATAACTGGAATTTGAACTTGTGTGTAGGTATGTAACCTCGCAACCTCCAAGTTGAGTTTCGCTCCTTTTCCTGGGAGAATTTCCGTCCCCAAGATAACCATTCGTTTGTTCTTTTTTATCATTTTTTGAGTAATGCGGGATTCACATTTTTCTCTATATATTGTATAATTTTTCCTGCTATATCCATTTTTGTAGTTTTTTCTATTCCTTCTAATCCCGGCGAAGAATTAACTTCAAGTACCAAAGGTCCGCGAGACGATTGTAACATGTCTACACCCGCAATGCCTAAACCTACAGCTTGTGCTGCTTTTATTGCCGTTGCTTCTTCTTCGGGTGTTAACACAATAATTTGAGAAGTTCCACCTCTGTGTAAGTTCGATCTAAATTCACCGGGTTTGCCTTGTCTTTTCATTGCTCCAATTACTTGTCCATCCACAACAAAAGCACGTATATCTGCTCCTTTAGCTTCTTTTACAAATTCTTGTACAATTACTCTAGCTTTCAATCCGTTAAATGCTTCCAAAACGGAAGATGCTGCATTTAAATTTTCTGCCAAAACCACACCTAAACCTTGTGTTCCTTCCAATAATTTTAAAACTACGGGCGCTCCGCCTGCAGAGGCCACAACATGATCTACGTTTTTTGAATAGTTCGTAAATACCGTTTTTGGCAAACCAATTCCTTCTTTTGAGAGTACTTGTAAACATCTAAGTTTATCTCGACTGTGTACAATTCCTCTTGAACCAACTGCAGAAAAAACACCCATCATTTCAAATTGACGAACAACAGCAGTACCGTAAAAGGTAACCGAAGCTCCAATTCTTGGGATAATGGCATCAAATTCTTCCAAATATTTATCAGCATAAAATATTGTTGGACCTTTTTGCTCAATTTCTAAATTGCAACGGGAGTGATCTATAACATGTGCTTCGTGTCCATGCTCTTGTGCAGCCTCTACCAATCTTTTTGTAGAGTATAAATATGGGTTTCTTGAGAGTATCGCGATTTTCATTTTTGTCTTTTATTTTACGAAAGTAATGGTTTCTTTTACTTCTTGCGTGCCTTTTTTAAATTATATGACAAATTAACTTTAGCAGTATCTATGATGAATTTGCGGTTTAATATTTTTCTACCAAGTAATATAGGATGTCGCATATTGTTTCTTGTTGTGAGCGAAAAATCTGTAATGAATACATTATCAAACAATTTTATTTTCAGTTGAATAAAATATCGAAGTTGGGCTTCTCCAGTAGAAGATTTTACGTTTTTTTGCTTGAAATTGTAAAATCTGTGTTCCACGCCGTTGTATTTCGGATGTTCAGGATCTAAAAAAATAACGTTGATACAAGGTTCGTCCGTTAAATCTAATTCTATTGAACTACAGTGAATGCTACACGAATAAGCACCAGAATCAATTTTCACCAACAAGTTTTCAAACAAAAGCTCTGGCAAATCAATTCTGTCTTTTCGACCTATAGTTATACGTTCTTTATTCTCCAAAAAATTGCTCATAAAATTCTTTGCAATCGTTATCTCTAGCTGCGGCGTATGCCATTAATTGTTCTCCTTCATCTTCGTAGCCACCTAAATATTTTGCACATCCCAATTGAAATTTAAAATACATATTAGAAGGAAATTCAGTAGACAATTCTTGGTAAAGCTTTATACTTTCTGTATATTTCTCTAAGTTTAATGCGCAAGCAGCAAGCATGTCTTTTAGTGCAACCTGCTGACTTTCTTCATAAGCTTTTTTACTGTAGTCATAAGCTTTTTGATCGTCAATGTATTTTTCGTCGTAATCTCCAAAATAAATAAGTGCATAGTCATTGTTGATTTCCATTTTTGAAGTTGTGAGTGGTTCGGCTTTTTTCAAAAACTCTAAACCTTTGGGTATATCGTTATCTAATAACGCCAATTCTGCCGAGTTTAGGTAGTAGTAAAAAGAGTTTTTATCGGCTACTTCAATTCCTCTTTCTAAATAATATCTGTTTGAATCTATATTATCTAAAAATTCAAAGGCTATCGCCATGTTTCTATAAAGATTAGATTTGGATGTGTTTTCGGCTTTGGTATATTTTTTTGCGTTTCTTAAATGAATTAAAGCGCCTTCATAATCTTGTTTATCCATTAGTTGGATTCCTTTTTCGTTCAACTCGTCCATTTTCATGGTGTCTTCTCTTGAAGAATTACAAGCGAAAAGCAGAGTTAACAACAAGAACAAATAAAAAATTTTCATCATTTTAATTTATAGATTGGGCTAAAACTATTAATTTTAAACCTAATATGGAAGGTGGATGGTAAAAAAATTTATTTCCATTATTTTTTTTAAAATTAATGTGATTATGTCACTAATTATACTTAATATTGCACCCCGTTTTAGGGCAAATAAGATTAAATGTCATGAATATTTTACACGAAATTCAAAAAGAACTTGTAGCAATGCAAGAATTACCTGCTTTTAAAAGTGGGGATACTATAATCGTCTCTTACAAAATTAAAGAGGGTGCCAAAGAAAGAATTCAGCAGTTTCAAGGCGTTGTTTTGCAACGAAGAGGTTCTGGAGTTACTGAAACTTTTACTGTGAGAAAAATGTCTGGTAATATTGGTGTTGAACGTATCTTCCCAATTGCTTCTCCTTTTATTGATAGCATTAAAATTATCAAAAAAGGTGCAGTTCGTAGAGCAAGAATTTTCTACTTCAGAGAAAGAACTGGAAAAGCAGCACGCATCAAAGAAAAAAGAAGTTATTCTCATTCTGAATAAGATTCTAAAAACTTACATATATTTCGGGGCTGTTATTACAACAGCCCCTTTTTCTTTTGAAAAAACTCAATAATGGCAGTTCAAAAAAAATATCAAAAGAAAAAACCATCTTCTGCCAAAAAGAAAACTAAAAAGAAAGGTTTAACTGATTTCAGACTTTTTGTAATTGTGTTACTTTGCATCGTAGCATTTGTTATTTACTATTATTTTTATTACCGACCGCAAAATTATAAAGTTGACCGCAGTCAGTTTCTCAGAAATATTCCAGAAGGCTTTCAATCTGTAGGAATTGATATTTCTCACCACCAAGGGAAAATAGATTTTGATAGACTTTTTGTAAAAGAACGTTACGATACTTTAATTTCTTGGGTTTATTGCAAAGCCACTGAAGGTGAAGATTTTATTGATAAAAATTTTGAAAATTTTGAAGAAGAATTAAATGATTTGAAAATTCCAAATGGTGCTTATCATTTTTTTAATCCAAGAAAACCTCCACGAACTCAGGCTGCTCATTTTATTAAAATTTCTAAAGTGAAAACTGATAAGTTGCCACCCGTTTTGGATGTTGAAACTGAAGGATTTTCAGATAAAGATTTAATTGACAAAATGCATATATGGCTCACCGTGGTAGAAGCAGAAACTGGCTGTAGACCAATTATTTATACTTCACTGTATTTTTATGAAACCAAATTTAAAGGTCAATTTCCATCACACCAATTTTGGATTGCTGCTTATACAAGAAAACCTTCGGTTAACGATCCCAACATCATTCATTGGCAATATACGGACAAAGGCGAACTGCCAGGAATTAGAGAAAAAGTAGATTTGAATGTTTCTAAAGTAAATTATTAATCTAATATTTTTCAGGACTCCGAATGGATTATTCATATAAATATTCCCAAATGCTTTTGTAATTTCCAACTTTTTCAGCATACTCCAAAAATTGATTGTAAAAATCATCTGCTCCAATTGTGGTGCTGTTGCCAATGACAAATAATTTTTCTTTGGCTCGTGTTAATGCGACGTTCATTCTTCGGTAATCTTTTAAAAAACCTATTTCGCATTTGTCATTCGCTCTAACCAAACTTATTACAATATTTTCTGCTTCTTGACCTTGAAAACTATCTACGGTATTTACTACAAATCCTTTTGGGAGCTTTTCTTTTAAAAGTGCAACCTGACCGGCATACGGAGAAATTATTTTTGTTTGCTGAGGATCTAAGTTTTCTGCTTTAACTAATTTCGCAATTAATTCTGCTTCCGTTTCATTTTTTAAACTTTGTCCGTCTTTACTGTCTTCCACAGAATCTGAACCTGCTGTATCAATAAAAACCAACGCTCCTTCTTTCGATTTTTCGTTTTTCAACTTTCCCGAATAAAAATAAGCATTTGAAAATCCTGAAATTTTTGATGTCATTCGGTATTGAGTATCTAACAATGAAACAGGATTATTGGCATCAATTAATCTTTCAAGAATGGATATGTCCAAGCCCAATTTTTTCGCTTCGTTAGACAAAACAGTCGGTGGCAATTGATACGGATCTCCAGCCAGAACAGTTTTCTTAGCTTTTGGCATTATCGTGTAAGCAAGCGGTTCCAAACATTGTCCTGCTTCATCAATTATTAAAATATCGTATTTATTTTCATCAGAACCATCTTTTCGATTTTTAACTTGTTGCAAACCAATAGGTGTTCCCACCAAAACATCACTTTCTTCGAAGAATTTGTCTTCGGCATATAATTGTAAATCTTTTATTTCTTGTTGAATTTTTTTAACTTCAGTAAACAAGAGTTTTCTTTGGTCACGCTCGTCTTTGCCAAATTTTCTTTTGTATTGGGTTGCCATTTTTCGCATTTCGACAGCCCTTATTTTTAAGTTCTTAATTTCCTTGGCTAACGCATTGTCTTTTAATTTTCCTTCGCTAGTGTAGGGCAAAACTATGGCATCTACCTTTGTGGAATTACCAACTCTCAAAACGTTTACTTTGTTGGCGATTAATTGTTTTGCCAAATGGTCTACGGCACTGTTACTGGGAGCAGAAACCAAAATTTTTGTTTGTTGCGCAACATATTGTAGTATCAATTCGACAATTGTAGTTGTTTTTCCTGTGCCTGGCGGACCATGAATTATAAATAAATTTTCGGTCGCCAAAGCATTTTTAACAGCATTTTTTTGACTTTCATTTAATTGTGGATTGTTAAATTCAATTTCTGGTAAATTGGATATTTCTAATGCTTTTTTATTTTGATCAAGGAAATTCGTAAAAATGAGATTAAGAGATTTATCACTTTCAATGCCCTCAATTGCAGTTAACATTATCTCACTTGTTCTGAAATCTGGTGTTAATCTTATCCCAAAGGGTTCATCTTCCATCCAATCTGGAATCTCGGAAGCATACAAACGAAATTCACCGTAAATGCCATCAAAATCTAGTAACAATCCTTTTATTCCTTTTTCATTTTCCGAGAAACAGATTATCTGCATTCCTGAACGAATTTGAGAATTATCTTGTGGAAAGGGCAATCTGAAAGTAATTTCAGGATAATCCATGTAGCCGAAAGAATGTCGGGTAATTTTTAATGGATAAAGAGCAACCCCATTATTTTTTAATTCTTTGATGCCAGACTTATTGGTTAAAGAAAATCTATTTTCCTGTTCCCGATCTTCAGCTTCAATTGCTTTTCTTAAATTATTTAAATGTAAATCAAATTTCATCTGCTGTAAAAATAACAGATATTAAAGAATGTCACCCAAGATGTTTTTTAAATCTAACTTTTGAACATAAAGTTCTAGCACATACTTGTTGCTTTGTATCTCTATCCATTGAATTTGATTGAGGTTTTTTATGATGAAAACTTCAATATAAAAACTTTTAAAGGTGAATAAATGAATAAAATGAGATGGATATTCTCTGGCACCAATGTGCTCACCTTCCTTTTTCAAAAGATTGATTTTCTGATAAATGGATAATTTTGAGAATTCTTTTGAGTTCATTTTAATTTTTATAGTATTTTCACGTTGAACCTTTTTATATAAAGGTTGTATTGGGCAATAAGATAATTTAAAATTATGAAATATTTTTTAATTGTATTTTTTTCGATTGCACTTTTTGCAAAGGTTAAAGCTCAAACGGAGAATCCGAATAAAGCGAATGGCAATACAATTTATAATAATTCTGCGCCAGCCAACATTCCGGCTACCATTCCAGCCGAAGAAAAGGAAGAAGAATCAGAAAAAGATTCTAAAAAGAAAGTAGAAGAGAAAAAAGGAGGAAAAGTAGAAAATCAACCTCAAAAATCTACCGCTCCTTCAACAAAAAGCAAGGATGTTGAAACTTCAACTACAAAATCGCAAGAAACTTTAAAACAAACGAGTTATTCTATAGATTATAATATAACGCACCAACGCACATCAAGATCTGCCAGTCCTGCCCACCAATCTGCATTAGATGACAATGTGGAAGATTTGAAAAAGAATTATCCTGAAAGTTTTGAATACCACTATTTTGCTTATGCAAGCACTAAATATGATACTGCTGCCTATTACCATTTAAAAGCAGCCGAAAAGCTGAAACCAGATAATGCAGATTTGCAAATAAATCTTTTAGCCAATTCCATCATTACTAAAAATGTTCAAGATCAAAAAATGTATGCCAACAAGTTGGTGCAATCTGGGAGAATAAGCAAAGATATTTTGTCGTATGATTTAGATATGCTAATGTCGGTACCACAAAGCGGTGTTCTCATTACGCACTGCAATGAAGATACTTACGGTGCCATTTATCAGCAAAAACTTAATGCATTTAGACCTGATGTGCAAATAATTTCATTGGAATTAATGCAGAGCAAAGTGTATCGTAAAATTTGGTCTGACAAAGGTTTTCTTTTGCCGGCTGGAGAAGAAATTGATACCAAATACTTACAAGAGTTTTGTAGATTAAATAAAAATAAAGATCTTTTTCTTTCCCTCACGATTCCGAAAGAATATTTGCAGGCTATAAAGTCGAACATTTATATTAGTGGCCTAACTTTTCAATACAGTCAAACTCCAATAGAAAATGTGCAAACCAATATTGCTATTTGGGAATTTGACCTTACAAAAACATTGATTACCGAGGCTCAAAGCGAAAAAGGTAGAGAATTGCTGGCTAACTATTTGCCAATGCTCTTGGTGTTGAGAAGTTATTATGAAGCCACCGATAAATCCAAACTTACGGAAATAGATGATGCGATAAACGCGGTTGCAAGTGCAAGTAATAAGTACCAGCAAATTCAAAAAATTAAAAAAAGCTATTAGTGAAGTTATTCTCAAAAAAATATGCTGATTTTAGTGATGAGGATTTAATGATCGCCTTGTCAAAAGGTGACAAGCGTGCCTTTGATTGTTTGTATGAAAGATACAGCGCACCTATGATTGGCTATTTCATGAGATTGCTATGGCGAGATAGAGAAAAAGCAGAAGATTTTATACACGACTTATTCGCAAAACTTATTAATAAACCCGAACTTTTTGATACCACAAGATCATTTAAAACTTGGATTTATTCGGTTGCGAGTAACATGTGTAAAAACGAATATAAAAAACAAGAAGTAAGAAAAAATACTAGAAACGGACTAGACGAAAGTTACCAAGGTCAAGCTGCGAATGATGTAGCATCAGAAGTGCAAGATAAATTTTTTGCAGAAGCATTTGAAGAAAAGTTAAAGGGTTTAGAAGACAAGCACAAAGAAGTGTTTTCCCTCCGACATTTTGATGGTTTATCAATAAAGGAAATTGCAGAAGTTACAAATGCAAATGAAGGCACGGTTAAATCAAGGTTGTTTTATGCTACCAAATATTTGGCAAAAGGTTTAGAAGAGTTCAATCCGGTTTATAATAGATAAGTGATGGAAAAGAAATTTAAAAATAAAATATTAAATGAAGATTTCAGCGATTGGAATGCTTTAGAAAAGGAAGAATTTAATGAATATTTTTCAGATGAAAGCGAATACAATTCAGTGAAAGAATTATTTGAAGATTCAGACAAATATGTGGCTTTTACAGCGGTTAAACCAAATGCTAAAACCAAAGAAAGTTTAGATAATCTTTTTGCAACAAAACAAGTTAAAACAATACCAATTTGGTACAACAGTGTTTTTACTGTTTTATATCCACGCGATAAAACATTTATAAAAAGACCTTTAATTCAAATTGCAGCAGTTGTGCTGTTGGCACTAATTTTTATTCCTTTAGTAAATAATTCTTCATTGATCAATAACGATAAAAACTTACTTGCCCAAAATGAAAACATAGAATCTACAGATGAAACTCTAAAATCTATTCCTGAATTTAAAAAGGAAGTTGAAAAAGAAGTAAATACGAATACAGAAAATGATAAAAAAGCAAGTGACAAAATGGTAGACATAAGTTCCAATGCTGAAATGACAAGAACCGATATGAAAGCAGATAATTTTACTCTCCAACAAAGATCCGAAAGTAGAGATGAAGCTGCAGGTTCTACTTTGGCCAGTCCGTCAGTTGGCATGGCAAGTTTTTCAAAAGCTGGTAGAAATGCCGATTTGTTTCCTGTTACTTTAGATGATAAATTAGCGAAAACGCCTCAAAGTGTTTCGGGTGCAGACCAAGCAGATGTTTTAGATTTATTAACTGCCGCGTTTTAAGTAAAATTTATTGAATATTTTTATTGAAATTTTGAACAACAACTAATGCAGTATTTCGAGAAATAAAATCTCAAAATCAATATCGAACTATAAAATGTTCTTTTGTTTGTTGAGGTCGTTTAAGCAAAATCCCCATTTTAAATAAATCCATAGAAACATGGTATTTTTCATTTTTCATCAAGGTATTCCAAGCTTCAAACATAGATTTACTCCATCTGATATCATCTAAAATAAATAAAGTGTCGTTGTGAGATATATTTTCTAATTTTTCCATGTATTCAATTAATGCTTGACCGTCATGATGACCATCCACGAAAATTAAATCGAATTTCACATTTAATTTTTGATCTAAAAAACTACTAAAAGTATCGTTAATTGTGGTGATGTTTTTGAGTTCTAGTACATCAAAATTATTGTGTGCAATTGCCAAAGTTTGCGGACAAGCTTCAACCGACAAGATTTTTATATCATTTCTATCTGCATGTAAAAAAACACTACCAAAACCTAGAGATGTGCCAAATTCCAAAATATTTTGATATTTATAATGCTTACTTATTTTATATAAAAGTTTGGCGTATTTACCTTTGGTCGATGCGTTTTTATAAATAGCATTAATTTTTCTTTTGCTGCCAATTAATTTTTTAGAACCGGCGCCAAAATCTTTCATTTCAATATCTACAGAAGAATTTTTGATTTTTTGAATTACTAAATTGACGTTCTTTTCAAAATTTTTATCAATCTTTGTCGTTAAGCATTCGTCTGTAAATTCATAAACGAATGGCGAATGGAAACCATGCCGACCTTTGGCTTTCCACAAATATTGTAAATATTGAAACGGTAAAAACACTAGAATTTAATTAAATGAGCCAAATAAAATGAGCCAAGAAACGACTAAGTTAAATATATCCTTACAAAAGCAAAAAGTTTTTGGCAAACAACCTGAATTAAATTTAAGTTCTCCATGTAGAATTGGCGATGGAATTCTCAAATTATCTGTACAAGACAAAGACTTTTACACACAAGTATTCAACGGAAAAGACAGCAAATATTCATTTTTTGTTCCAGCTTCTGGCTCTGGTTCTCGCATGTTTCAGTTTTTATATGATTTTATTACAAATCCCGACGAAGAAAATAGGGGATTGATAGAAAGATTTTTAAATCATTTACAAGAATTTGCATTTTTTAAAGAATTGCCAGAAAATATGCAACAGCAAATTATAGAAAACAATATTGATCTTGAAAAATTTATTGAATTTCTATTAAATGATAAATCAATGGCTTATTCTAAAATTCCAAAAGCTGTAATTCCTTTTCACAAATTTGGTCCGTTTATTCTCAATCCAATTCAAGAGCACATTTTACAAGGTACAAAACTTAGCCAATACAATCCTGATTTTCATTTCACAATTCAAAAAGAATATGAGCATCTTATTTCGGAAAAGATTGCAAGTATGAAAGTGCTAACTGGAACAGATTATCAGGTATCATATTCTACTCAAAATCCAAATTCAAATGCTATTGCGTTCGATTATGACGGAAATGTAGCTTTAGATAATGAATCAAATGTAGTAGAAAGACCATCTGGGCACGGTGCGTTGCTTGAAAATTTAAATGAAATTAAAACAGAACTAATTTTTATACGCAACATAGATAATGTTCAACATTTTTCTAAGAGCAATGCGATTAACGAATCATGGAGAATAGTGGGCGGTATTTGTTTACAATTCAGAAAAGAACTGAAACACTTAATGGATAATCCGTCCATGCAAAATTTAATTTCCTTGAACGAACACTATCAACTTTTTCAAGAAAAGGATATTCAAAATCAAAGTTTAGAAGATTTACTGGTTATGCTAAAAAGACCGACCAGAGTTTGCGGTATGGTGAAAAATGAAGGTCAATCTGGCGGCGGTCCATTTTGGGTTGAAAATGAAGGTGTGAATTCTAAACAAATTGTTGAAAAAGCTCAAATTTCAAAAAGACCTGATCAATATAAACTGATGGTTCAAAGCACTCATTTTAATCCAGTTATTATTGCGTTAAATGTTTTTGATATGCAAAATAATAAATATGATTTAAATGAATTTAAAGATGAAAGTCAGTATTTTGTGGTCAATAAAAAATACCAAGGCAAGGATGTAAAATTTTGTGAGATGCCCGGATTATGGAATGGTTGCATGGCAAAATGGAACACAATTTTCGTGGAACTACCAAATGATTTATTCACTCCTGTAAAAACAATTTTAGACTTGCTAAATCCTTTACATACAGAAGTATAGCAAGTAATTGTCACTTTCACTTGCATTAGTGGTATCTTTTTAAAATCAATTTCTTAACTTTATTCCGATTTTGAAAATTATACTATGCAACTAAAATATATTTCTTTCGGATTTTTTTTGTTATTTTCCTCAACATTTTTTGGTCAGTCCGTTCACCAAACTGAATTAGAACAGCACAATAGTTCTGGTTTATTAGAGGCCACAGATTATGAAACTGCATATGTTGCGCCACAGAATTCAAATAAATCAAATTGTAATTTAAATAAAATGGTTTATGGCTGGCATCCATATTGGGGCGGAAACGCTTACCAAAATTACAACTGGGATATGCTCAGCCACATGTCATTTTTTAGTTATGAAGTAGATGCAACTAATGGCAATGCATTATCTACACATTCGTTCAGTACATCTGCGGCAGTAACAGCTGCACTGGCGAGTGGAAATACCAAAGTTACTTTGTGTGTTACTCTGTTTAGCAGTCACGCAACTTTTTTGGGAAATTCAACTTCAAAACAAACGCTCATTACTAACCTAATTAATTTAGTTTCTGCAAGAGGTGCACACGGAATAAATATAGATTTTGAAGGATTACCAGTTTCTCAGAAAACCAATTTTGCCAATTTTATGGTAAGTTTGAGCAATCAATTTCATGCCGCTATTCCTAATTCTGAAGTGAGCACCGTTTTATACGCTGTAGATTGGAACAACGTTTTTGATTTTTCAATTATGGAACCGGCAGTTGATAATTATATTATTATGGGATATGATTATTATTATCCAGGTAGTACCAATACTGGTCCCAATGATCCACTTTATCAATTTGGCAATACTTATAATTATACGTTATCGAAATCTATAAGCTATTATACGAATGCTGGTTGTCCTAAAAATAAATTGGTACTTGGTTTGCCTAATTATGGATTCGATTGGCCAACAACTTCAAGCACAGTTCCATCTTCAACTTCAGGAAATGGCGTTGCAAAAACATACGCAGTAATTAAAACGAATTCATCAGGAAATTACACTGCAGCCAACCAACTATGGGATGCAGATTCTTATACAACTATTTTTTCTTACAATAATGGTACTAATCGTCAGGCATATATTAACGATGTAACAGGTTTTGAAAAGAGATTGGATCATACTTTAAATTCAGGCATTGCTGGCATTGGAATTTGGGCTTTGGGTTATGATGATGGTTATACTGGTTATTGGAATGCCATAGAAACTTATCTCACAGACTGCTACCAAACTCCTTGTACTGGTACGATACATGACTTTGGTGGTCCCTCAAAAAATTACAGCAATTATGAAGATTACACCTGGACAATTGCTCCGCCAAATGCAATATCTGTAGATTTTAACTTCTCGTCTTTTAACATTGAAGCAGGTTATGATTATTTATACGTTTACGATGGACCCAACACAAGTTCGCCTCAAATAACGGGAAGTCCTTTTTCTGGAACTACCGGTCCAGGTACTTTTACTTCTAGTTCGGGAAGTGTGACCTTTAAATTTACCAGCGATGTTTCAACAGTTTCTTCCGGATTTTTAGGAACTTGGAGTTGCAATACAGATATTATTCCTCCTTCCACAATTATTTCACCTGATAATACATGGAAAACGCAAGATTATAGTGTTTCATTTACAGATGCTGATAACATTGGAATTAGTGAATCTTTCATGAATGTAAGTGACAATGATGGCGCTCAATGGTCTGCAAATAGTCAAAATGGTTATTTTAGAGATGATTTTAATCAGAGTAGTATAAATTCATTCTGGAATACCACCTTGGGTGCATGGAGCACAAATGGTTCAGAAATTTTACAGGCTGATGAGGTTTCTTCAAATTCTAATTTCAATACAGATTTACAACAAAATACTACGCAACTCTACCATTGGAAAGGAACAATTGGTGGGGCAGGGGCAAACAGGAGAGCAGGTTTGCATTTCTTTTGTGATGATATAACCCAAACAAACAGAGGAAATTCTTATTTGGTTTATTGGAGAATTGATTCTGATAAATGTCAGATTTATAAATGTTCGGCAAACAGTATTGATATTCAAACCAACGACGATGTTACGGTTCATGCCAATCAAGTTTATGATTTTAAAATATTGTTTAATCCAACGACGGGTAAAATTCAAGCTTTTTTAGATGATGTGCTTTCTTCAGAATGGGTTGATGTTGCCCCACATACTTCAGGAACAGCAGTTTCATTTAGAAGTGGAAATTGTAGCATGACAGTTGATGATTTTCATGTTTATAAAAACAGAACAGCAAGTGAAACCATAAGTGTTGGTACTACAAATTCAGATGTTCGTTTTCAAAATGCAAATCCTTCAAGTCCGTCGGCTGAGGTAAAATCTATCGTTTTGGATGTCGCCAACTTATGGAGTCCGGTTTCAAGTTTAACCTACAATGTGGATTGGACAATTCCAGATACACTTCCTTTAAATGATGGTAATCTTGTGGATATCGATACTTTTTTTACTGCTAATAGTTTGGATGCAAATTGGGGACTCTCTAATGATTTAAATTCAGGAATAAACGATTTATTTTTTGCAATTGGCACAAGTTTCGGTGCCACAGATGTTGTGAATTTTACAAGTATCGGCAATGTTAATTCATTTACTCAAAACGGACTTTCACTTACGGTTGGCCAAACTTATTATACAAGTCTCAAAATTGTAAACAACGCAGGTTTGGAAAGAATTTTAAATTCTGATGGACAACTTTTACAAATTAATACTGCTGCGCTAAATGATAATGGTGAATTGAAAGAAATTTCCGTTTATCCAATTCCATTTGAGAATATTTTTAGCGTTGTAAATTTGGAATTAAATACTGTTTTAAGAATGTTTGACATGTCGGGAAAAGAAATAGAAATCAAAATAGAAATGAGTGGAAATAAACATGTCATTGCTACACTAGAATCGCTGTCTACAGGTTCTTATTTGCTCTTATTTGAAAATGAGGGGCAACTAACAACCAAGTTGATTCAGAAAAAGTAGAATTTACATAAATCGAACCTTTATAATCGAACCTTGTTATAATTCATACAAGTCTAATATATATGTTCTTAAAAAAAATTTCAAAACCTTTTAAGCGTTTCGTTAAAAGTATTGCCTTTATTCCCGCTTTGATAGGCTTGGGATTTTTAATTTTCGCCATAGCATTTGTATATTTTGATTACAGTAAATATGGTCGAAATTTAATTAAAGATATCAGTTGGCTCACCCTAAAAGATTCGAGTACTGCCAGAAGTCTGGTTTCATCAATCGTAACAGGAATTATATCTTTAACGGTATTTAGTTTTTCTATGGTTATGATTGTCTTAAACCAGGCAGCTACAAACATGACCAATAGAATTTTAAATCAGTTAATTGGCCAACGATTTCAACAAATAGTATTAGGAATATATTTGGGAACAATTATTTATGCGCTTTTTGTTTTGTCAACCATTAGATCTTATGAAGATTACCTAAATATTCCAGTATTAAGTATTTATTTCCTCATTTTACTTACAATACTTGATATCTTTCTATTTATCTATTTTCTACATTATATTACTCAAAATGTAAAATACAACAACGTTATATTCGATTTAAAGGCAACTACCTTAAAGCATTTGAAGCAACAATGTTGTTCTGATATAATTGCAACATCAGATTTTGAACTGCCTGAAAAACATGCTATAAGAATGCCTCGTAGTGCAATTTTTAATGGATTTTCAGAGAGTTTAATAACTGATTTCTGCCAAGAACACAATGTTCAGTTACAATTTAAATATTTCATTGGAACTTATTTATTGAAAGATACAGAATTTGCTTTCTCCTCAAAAAAATTAACTGATGATCAAACCGAAAATTTAATTAAATTTTTAACAATCGATAACAACGCAAATATTGAATCGAATTTTGTCTATGGCTTTGTACAACTAAAGGAAATTGCCTGCAGAGCCTTAAGTCCGGGCATAAATGATCCAGGAACAGCAGTTTTAGCTATTAGAGCATTGTTTGACCTTTACCACGAAAAACTCTCTTATCCAGATACAAATGCAGTTTTAGACGCTAGAAAAAACATTCTCGTAATATATGAGCAGTTTAATTTAGAGCAAATAATAAAATTATCATTGATAAACGTTTGGCAGTACGGTAAGAAAGATTATACAATTCAAGAAGAAATGAAAATTTTGATTGCACAACTGAGTAGTAAATTGTATTCTGAAACATTACAAGAAATTTTGAAAGATGAAAATATTATTAACAGGAGCTAATGGTTACATTGGTTCTCGATTATTGCCCATGCTTGTTGCCGCAAAACATCAAGTTGTATGTTCTGTAAGAGATAAAAGAAGGTTCGAGCCTCCAAAAGCTTTATTAGAATACATAGAAATTGTTGAAGTCGATTTTTTAGATGAAAAAACTTTTAAGAATCTTCCAAAAGATATAGATGGTGCATTTTATTTATTGCACTCTATGTCTGGCGATAAAGATTATGAAGAACTTGAACTAAAATGTGCTCAAAATTTCGTGCAGTGCATGCAACCTTTAAATTTAAAACATGTTGTTTATTTAGGAGGAATGTACAATGATAAAGAATTGAGCGCCCATTTAGAATCGAGAAAAAAGGTAGAAGATACATTAAAAACAGGTAATTATAATTTTACTGCCTTGCGTGCTGCAATTATTATTGGTTCAGGCAGTGCTTCTTTTGAGATTATTAGAGATTTGGTAGAGAAACTACCGTTTATGATTGCGCCAAAATGGTTGTTGACGCGCTGTCAGCCAATTGGGATTGTAGATGTAGTTTATTTTTTAAGCAATACAATTTTCGATGATTTTACATACAATAAACACTTTGATATTGCGGGACCTGATATTTTAACCTACAAAGAAATGTTGCTCAAATTTGCGAAAGTAAGAGGTTTAATACGTAAAATATTAGTTGTGCCATTAATGACTCCTAAACTATCTTCGTTGTGGTTGTATTTTGTAACAAGCGTATCCTTCAGACTTGCCAGTGCGTTGGTAGGCAGCATGAAAGTGGAAGTAATTGCGAATGATCATTTATTAGCAGAGCATTTGCAGTATGAGCCCATAAATTATGAACTCGCCTTAAAAAACACCTTATCGAAAATTGAATCTGGCGAAATAATTTCAAGTTGGAAAGATTCTTACATTTCCGGTAGATTGAAAAATAACATTTCCGATTTCCTTGAAGTACCAACGAGTGGTTGTTTTACTGATAAGCGTAAAAAGAAATATGTTGATCGAGAAAAAACCATTTGTAAAATCTGGAAAATAGGAGGCCAGAATGGATATTATTCTTCTAAATATCTTTGGAAAATGCGAGGCGTACTTGATAAAATGGTTGGTGGTGTTGGATTGAGACGGGGCCGCACCCATTTAAACATAATACATGCTGGAGATTCTTTAGATTTTTGGAGAGTTTTGTATGCCAATAAAGAAGAAGGTAGATTGTTGTTGTTTGCAGAAATGAAATTGCCTGGAGAAGCTTGGTTAGAATTTAAAATTGAAAATGATCAAGTAGTCCAAATAGCAACGTTTCGCCCAAAAGGTTTGTTTGGCAGATTATATTGGTATGCAGTTTATCCTTTTCATTTTTTGATATTTAATAAAATGTTAACTGCGATATCGAATGTATAATTGAAGTTTAATTTAAAGGTTGTTTTTTATTAAAAGTATAAGTTAATAATAATGAAAGCCAAATTTACCGTCAGTTATATTTACGATAGAATCTTCACAATTTTTATTAATTAAAGTCATCGAAAATGTTCCTTGCATAAAATTTTGATTTTGATCGAAAACTTGTAAATTAAAAACTCCTTGGTTAGTTGTATCATGATAATGACGATCACAATTTATTGAATAATTTATTAATCCAGTAATTTCGGTATCACTTTTTCCAATATAATATGATCCAACATTATCTATTTCGTAAACGGGTACAAAAAATTTTTGAAAACCATTATTGAAAAATTTAGTAGCACTCAATGACAAGCCAAATTGGTTCATTTGAGCGTATATCGCTGGACTTGACTGCGGCCCACTCGCATCAGAATACGCCTCCCAGTAAACCCCATTCACATAGCAAGTAAAATAATCTCCTTGCGGCGGAACAGGTTCGGGTTTATCTTTCTTGGTTTAACCCCCTACACTTCGGACAATTTTACTTTAGTTAATATTTGAGTTCATAAAGTTACTAATTTTACTTCACAGAAAGCGGCCGACGGCGATCTTTGCACCGTGGTTGTAAGT
>JBBSUQ010000002.1:0-40587 GCA_038234235.1 Flavobacteriales bacterium | reverse complement strand
TGGAACATATTTTATAATGATTTTAACTAAATATAGAGAAGAATATTTCTTTAAAATTTAGAATTGTTTGATTAAACTTTCACCTGTAGGAATTATAGCAGATATTTTATGGCATGAGATAAAAAACCACGCCAAGAATATAAAATTAGAGGCATTCGTTGTAATGCCAGATCATATTCACGGAATTTTGAGATTGAAGGACAACGCCATGCCCTCAAACAGTCATTTTGATACATCGCCAGGAGAAAATCGGTATCAAAATATCGGGACAAATTCTATTTCGTCAATTATTTGTTCTTATAAATCTGCAGTTACAAAACATTGTAACAGATTAAATTTTAAAATTGTTTGGCAGACAAAATTTTATGATAGGGTTGTTCGAAATGAAAATGAATTACAACGAATTTCAAATTATATAATCAACAATCCAAAAAATTGGAACAAAAAATTATTGGGGGAATTGTTAGAATGAATTGTTTTCTGTTTTTGTTGATTACCCTGTAGGGTCATACCATGACCCTACAGGGTAAACGTTTCCGAATTATTCGTTTTTTTAACAGTTTCCTCATCGTCTTGCGAAATAATTTCTGTATTCGTTTTGATTTTTCCGTTTTTTAATATCTCGAAATTTTGAACGCAACTATAGGCAGCTGGTGGGTCTCCGGCATAACTGTTTTCTCCAATTTTAATGGTTTTGGTATGTTCGTTTTTTTCAAAAACTGACAAATAGAATTCGTTACCAGAAAAATAGGGACATGCAGGATATGATTCGTAATTTAAACACCAGAGCAATAATGTTTTGTTTTCAATAATGAATTTTTTTATTGGTTTAGCATTGACATCTTGCGTCTGACCGATATCCAAACCATTAACGAAAGCTGAGTATTCATTCAATTTCTTTAAACTGTCTATTTTAAAATAATCTGGGAAATAGCTATATTGTTCTTCAGGATTTATATTTAAATTTTTTATTAAAAGTTGAACATCTTCGGCTTTTAACGAATCAATTATTTCAAAATCTTGCAACAAAATAGTATCTGATTTAAAATCTAATTGGCCTAATTTAAATTGATCAAATAGCTCCTGAAATGGGTTTAATTCAGTATCAATATTTGACATTTCTGTATTCTGTTTTTCATTGTTACACGAATGAAAACTCACAATTCCAGTTAAAATTAAAAAATATAAATTGAATTTTTTCATGAAGTTAAAGTTGATTGTTTTTTAGTACAGACTTATCTAGTTTCACCAAATATTTGTTGTCTAGTAATTTTTCCATCGTTTCTAAATGCTCTATTCTATGACAATCACTGCCCAATAAATCAACTAAATTTTTAGAGAGCATTTTCTCTGTTTGATTTTTAATTTCTAATCCGTAATGCCCACTCAATGAGTTCGTATTTATTTGAATCCAAATTCCTTGATCTTGCCATTTTTTTATCAAATCGAAATCACTATGCAAATACTGATATCGTTCTACATGTGCTATTATTGGTTGAAAACCTTTGCTTTGCAATTCGTAAAATACTTGATCATGGTAAATAGGAGGAAAGCGAAAACTAAATTCAAACAATATTTTATTGCCACTAAAACTTAATATTTCATCTTTTTTGATAAGATTTAGAAAATGCTCATCTAAAAAATATTCGGCGGCAATATCAAATTCCATATCAGGAAATTTCTCTTGAATTTTTGGCAAAATATCTTGAAATAATTTTATTAAATTCTCTCGATTATTATCAAATTGTTCAGATTTTATGTGCGGAGTAAAAATGAGTTTACGATATCCTAAATCTTTAAATTTTTGAATCAATAGTATCGTTTCGTCCAAACTTTTACTTCCATCGTCAATCCCGGGTAAGAGATGATTGTGCATGTCGGTATTTAAGAAACTGAAATCTTTTAGACTTTCTTGTTTTTTGAATCTGCTAAAAATGCTCATTTGCGGTTTTCATTCTCTATTTTCATTCTCTGTTTTCGTACATTTCATGATAATAGTTTTGATATTCGCCATTAACTATTTCATTTACCCATTCTTGATTTTCTAAATACCAAACTACGGTTTTCTCTAAGCCCAACTCGAAAGTAATAGATGGTTGCCAGTTTAAATTTTTAGAAAGTTTATCGGCATCAATGGCATAACGCAAATCATGACCTTTTCTGTCGCTTACATAAGTTATTAACTGCTCTGACGCTCCTGCTGTTCTGTCTAATTTCTCATCCATTAATCGACAAAGAAATTTTACCAAATCAATATTTTTCCATTCATTTAATCCTCCAACATTGTAAGATTCGCCTAATTGTCCTTCATGAAAAATTGTATCAATCGCCCTTGCGTGGTCTTCAACCCACAGCCAATCTCTTATATTTTCTCCTTTTCCATAAACAGGCAATGCTTTAGAATTTATGATATTGTGAATCATCAAAGGAATTAATTTTTCAGGGAAATGATGACTGCCGTAATTATTGGAACAGTTAGAAATTTTAATAGGTAAATTGTAAGTATGAAAATAAGCATTAACAAAATGATCACTAGATGCTTTGCTCGCAGAATAAGGACTTCTGGGATCGTAGGCTGTTTCTTCAGTGAAAAATCCTTCTTCTCCCAAACTTCCATAAACTTCATCCGTACTTACATGGTGAAAAACATGTTGATCTCCCACCCAATATTGACGGCATTTCTCTAATAGATTTACGGTTCCAATCACATTTGTCATCACAAATTCCATTGGTCCTTCAATTGAACGATCTACGTGAGATTCTGCCGCTAAATGTATCACATCGGTAATTTGGTGTTCTCTAAAAACTTTATCTAAATCCGATACTGAGCAAATATCTCCTTTTTCAAAAAAATAATTAGGTGCGTCTTTTACATCTTCATTGTTCCGAAGATTTCCGGCATAAGTGAGTTTATCGAAGTTTATAATTTTATATTTTGAATACTTTCTTACAAATAGACGAACTACATGTGAACCAATAAATCCAGCACCTCCAGTAACAAGTATATTTTTTTGAAATTCCATATATTATAAACTCCAGTATTCTAAATCTTGTATTTTATCTTTTAAAATTCCTTTTACATCTACTAAAATTCCTTTTCGGTCTTTCAATAAATTTTTGAAATCTTCTTCGGTTAAATTCAAGTATTCATTGTGATTTACAGCCAATATTACTGCATCATAATCATTTCCTGCTTTTTCAATTAATTTTACTCCGTATTCATGCTCCATTTCTGCTGAAGAGGCATGTGGATCAATCAAATCTACTTTTATTTGAAATGAGTTTAATTCTTTAATTACATCAATTACTTTACTGTTGCGGATATCACTCACATTTTCTTTAAAAGTAGCACCCATTACCAGAACTTTAGAATCTTGAATATGCTTGCCTTGAGCTATAATCTTCTTTGCAGTTTGTTTTCCGATGTAGAAACCCATGGAATCATTTACATACCTTCCACTAGTTATCACTCTTGCATGATATCCTGCTTGTGAAGCCTTGTGTGTAAGATAATATGGATCAACACCAATGCAATGTCCACCAACCAAACCTGGAGAAAATTTCAAGAAATTCCATTTAGTTCCGGCAGCATCTAGTACGTCGTATGTATTTATGTTCAGCTTGTTGAAAATTATTGAAAGTTCATTAATTAATGCAATGTTGACATCGCGTTGCGTGTTTTCAATAATTTTTGCAGCCTCAGCAACTTTAATACTTGTTGCTCTGTGGACACCTGCGCCAACTACCAATTCGTAAGTTTTTGCAATGTTTTCTAAAGATTCATCACAGCAACCTGAAACTACTTTTATCACATTTTGCAAAGTATGTTCTTTGTCTCCCGGATTAATTCTTTCTGGAGAATAACCAATTTTAAAATCTTCACGAAACTTCAAACCAGAAATTTCTTCTAAAATAGGAATACAGTCTTCTTCGGTACAACCGGGATAAACGGTAGATTCATAAACTACATAATCTCCTTTTTTCAAAACTTTAGCTACAGTTTCCGAGGCTTTAATGAGCGGCGTTAGATTGGGTAAATTTGAATCGTCTATAGGAGTTGGTACTGCAACTATGTAAAATTGCACATCACTCAAATCGTCGAGATTGGCTGTAAATTCTATATCACAGTTTTCAAAAACGCTAGAATCCAGCTCATTGCTTGGATCTATTTTTCGCTTCATTAAATCTACGCGCTCTTGATTGATATCAAAACCTACGACTTTTATTTTTCTTGCAAACTCCAAAGCTATTGGCAAACCGACATAGCCCAAGCCAATCACGGCAAGTTTTGCTTCTTTATTTATAAGTTTTTGATATATTGAATTGCTCATCTCTTACTTTGTAAATTCGTTCTATTATTTCTACAACTTTCAAACCTTCTAAGGCATTTGTTGTAGCTGTTGTTCTTCCTTTTAATGTGTCAATTACGTTTTTTATTACATAATTATGGTTGGCTGCTGAGCCTTTGTAAGGTCCATAATCATTCGCCGGATTCGAGGCTTCTAGTTTAGGCATTTCGTAATCTTGAACATTACAAACCTCTACTTCATTCATATATTGTCCACCAATTTTTATACTTCCTTTTGAACCAATAATGGTTAAGGAACTTTCTAAATTTTGATCTGCGATTGAAGTTGAATAATTAATACTGCCCATTCCTCCATCAATAAAATCGAAGCTCACAAATCCTGAATCTTCAAATTCCGTTGAATTTTCATGAGTGAAATCTCTAAATCTACCTTGTATATTTGCAATATCTCCAAACAACCAATACATTATATCAATGAAATGAGAAAATTGGGTATAAAGTGTTCCGCCATCCAAATCAGTGGTTCCTTTCCATCCACCTTTTTTATAATATCTGTCATCTCGGTTCCAATAACAATTCAATTGAACCATAAAAATTTCGCCTAATATTTTCTCCTCAATCACACTTTTAATCCATTCTGACGGAGGAGAATATCTATTTTGCATTACACAAAAAACACTTTTTGACATTTGCAGTGCTTTAAATATTACTTTTTCACAATTGTCTTTGGAAAGTCCCATTGGTTTTTCGCAGACAACGTGTTTTTTATGTTCCAAAGCTTTTATGCTTTGCGCAGCATGTAATCCATTAGGCGTGCAAATATTTACTACGTCAAATTCCAAATCCGATTCAAGCAATTCTTCAATTGAATTGAAAAACGGAACGTTAAAATCTTCTACATTGCATTCTTCTATCGAACGACAGTCAACGAGTGCAATTAATTCGGATTCATCATCCCTGCGGATCATTTCTGCGTGGCGTTTTCCTATGTGACCTGCACCAACAACCGCAAATTTTATTTTTCCTTCTATTTTGGGCATTTCAAAGTTTTATTACTTTATTATTCTCTAATTTATAATCCGCATTTCCTTCTTCGCAATGTGCTAAACCCTGATCATTAAACTCCAATCGGTGGCCATATTCGCTCATCCAGCCAATTTGTCTTGCAGGATTTCCAACTACTAAAGCGAAATCGGCTACTTCTTTTGTCACAACTGCGCCCGCTCCAATAAATGCATAAGCTCCAATATCATGTCCACAAACTATGGTGGCATTAGCTCCAATACTTGCACCTTTTTTTACTAGAGTTTTTGAATATTCATTCTTTCTATTTATGGCACTTCGGGGATTAATAACATTTGTAAAAACCATTGATGGTCCGAGAAAAACATCATCTTCCACGATTACTCCTGTATAAATTGAAACGTTATTTTGAATTTTCACATTCTTTCCCAATATCACTTCTGGAGAAATAACCACATTTTGACCAATGTTACATCGATCGCCAATAACACAATTGGGCATGATGTGAGAGAAATGCCATATTTTAACATCTTCACCAATCGTGCAACCTTCATCTATTATTGCTGTTTCGTGTGCAAAAAATTTCATATTTAACTTATAAACTTCTCAAAACTGTAATGATCGTTTTCATTCAATTCTTCTGTTGTCAACGATTTAAAATATTCGTAAGTAATTTTCAAACCTTCCGAACGACTAACTTTTGGTTCCCAATTCAATATTTTTCTGGCTAGAGTAATGTCTGGCTGTCTTTGTTTTGGATCGTCTTGTGGTAAATCTTTATATATAACTTTTTGTGACGTTCCGGTTAATTTTATAATTTCTTCTGCAAAATCGCCAATTGTTATTTCATCGGGATTTCCAACATTAACAGGCTCAGCATAATCAGAGTGCAACAATCTGTAAATTCCTTCAACTAAATCATCTACATAACAAAAAGATCTAGTTTGTGAACCATCTCCAAAAACTGTCAAATCTTCGCCACGCAATGCTTGACCAATAAAAGCTGGTAAAACGCGACCGTCATTTAGCCGCATTCTTGGTCCATAAGTATTAAAAATTCTAATAATTCTAGTTTCTAAACCATGAAAAGTATGGTAAGCCATTGTAATTGCCTCTTGAAAACGCTTAGCTTCATCGTAAACTCCTCGCGGTCCAACCGGATTAACATTTCCCCAATAATCTTCTGTCTGTGGATGAACCAATGGATCTCCATAAACTTCAGAAGTGGATGCAATTAAAACACGTGCACTTTTCGCTTTTGCCAATCCAAGACAATTATGAATACCCAATGAACCAACTTTTAATGTTTGGATAGGTATTTTTAAATAGTCTATTGGGCTAGCGGGTGAAGCAAAATGAAGTACATAATCTAAATCGCCATCAATCTCAATATGTTTAGTTACATCGTGTTCGATAAAAGTGAAATTGGAATTATCTAAAAGATGCTCAATATTTTTTTTGCGACCAGTTATAAGATTATCCATTGCTAAAACGGCATATCCTTCTTTTATAAATCGGTCACAGAGATGTGAGCCCAAAAATCCGGCGGCACCTGTTATTAATATGCGTTTTTGAATTTCCATGTTTACTTTTATGTTAAACCTTTACTTTGTTTAAAACGGCTCGTCTTCCAATAGAATTATAGTAAAATCCTAATTTTCCCATTTGGTCAAGATCATAAATATTTCTACCATCAAATATTGTTGGTGATTTCAATTTTTCAATAATTTTATTAAAATCAGGATTTCTAAATGCCGACCACTCAGTAGCGATTAATAAGGCATCTGCTCCATCTAAAGCTTCGTATTGACTTTTTGCGAATTCAATTTTATCTCCAATCAAATTCTCAACGTTTTCCATTGCTTCGGGATCATAAGCTACAACTTTAGCTCCAGCGTCAACCAACTTATCAATAATGTATAATGCAGAAGCTTCTCGAATATCATCTGTATCTGGTTTAAATGCCAATCCCCAAAGAGCGAAAGTCATTCCTGAAACATCACCAAAGTAATTAATGACTTTATCAAACAAGATTGTTTTTTGAGTTTCATTTACTTCCAAGACTTTTTCAATAATTTGAAAATTGTAGTTTTCTTGCTTTCCGCTTTTTAACAATGCACTTACATCTTTAGGAAAACAAGATCCACCAAATCCAATTCCTGGATATAAAAATTTATGACCTATTCGTGAATCAGAACCAATTCCCATTCGAACCATGTCCACATCTGCACCTACTATTTCACAGAAATTTGCAATCTCATTCATGAAAGTAATTTTAGTTGCAAGAAAAGAGTTAGCAGCATACTTAGTTAATTCTGCAGATTTTTCGTCCATAATAATTAAAGGATGCCCATCTCTAATGAAAGGTTTGTATAATTCTTCCATTATTTTCACCGCTCTTTCGTTACTCGTGCCAATTACAACTCTATCTGGATTTAAAAAATCATCTACAGCAAAACCTTCTCTCAAAAATTCTGGATTTGAGACTACTGCAAATTCTACCTGCGCATTTTGTTTAATTGCTGCTTCTACTTTTTCAGCAGTACCAACGGGAACTGTGGATTTATCAACTATGACTTTATATTCAGTCATTATTTCTCCTAACTGCTTTGCCACTCCGAGTACGTAACTTAAATCTGCACTTCCGTCTTCTCCTGGAGGAGTTGGTAAAGCAAGAAAAATAATTTCTGCAAAATCAACGGCATCTTTCAATGAGGTTGTGAATGAAATTCTTTTGTCTTTAATATTTCTTTCAAAAATAACATCCAAGTGCGGTTCGTAAATCGGAACTTGACCATTGCGCATTTTTTCTATTTTTTTCTCGTCGATATCTACACAAATAACTTGGTTTCCTGTTTCAGCGAAACAAGTCCCTGTCACCAAGCCTACATATCCGCTTCCAATAACTGCAATTTTTTTCATTCTTATTTTTTTAAGTAGTCTGCAATAGCATTACAAATTGTATTCAACTGTTCTTCATCTAATTCTGTATGAATTGGCAAAGAAATTACTCTTTCTGTCAACCAGTCGGTTATAGGTAAATCTGTTGCATCGCTTCCAAATGACGCAAACATTTTTTGTTTATGTGCCGGAACTGGATAATAAATCATAGAAGGAATTCCAACGTCAGCCAAATAAGTATTCAGTCCATCTCTGTCAACGCCATTTAAGGTTAAAGTATATTGATGAAAAACATGCTTAGAATTTAATGCCCTCATTGGAGTTTTAATTTGCTCAAAATCGGCAAAGAAATGATCATAAAAATCTGCAACTCTTCTTCTAGCGTCGTTGTATTCGTCTAATTTTCTTAGTTTTATTCTTAAAATTGCTGCTTGTACGCTGTCTAATCTAGAATTACAACCAACCACATCATGGTAATATCTTTTACTTTGTCCGTGGTTAGAAATCATTCTTATTTTTGCTGCAAGCGCATCATCATTGGTACACATTGCACCACCATCACCAAAACAGCCTAAATTTTTAGAAGGAAAAAAGGATGTACATCCAATATGACCGATTGTTCCTGTTTTTGAAATTTCACTGTCTGTATGGTAATAATCGCATCCAATTGCTTGAGCATTGTCTTCAACAACAAATAAATTATGCTTTTTAGCTATTTCCATTATTTCATTCATTGCACATGCTTGTCCGTAAAGATGCACAGGTACAATTGCTTTGGTTTTTGGCGTTATAGCTTCTTCAATTTTATTTATATCAATACAAAAAGTATCTTTATCCACTTCCACAAAAATTGGTTTCAGCCCTAAAAGTGCCATAACTTCAACTGTTGCAATATATGTGAAAGAAGGAGTTATGACTTCGTCTCCGGGTTTTAAACCAAGCGCCATCAATGCAATTTGCAAGGCGTCGGTTCCATTGGCACAAGGTATTACATGTTTAACGCCTAAATATTTCTCTAAATCTTCTTGAAAACCCGTAACTTCTGGTCCGTTAATAAATTGGGCTTTTTGAATGACATCAAGTATAGCCGAGTCCACTTCATCTTTGATATTTTTATATTGGCTGATTAAATCAACCATTTGAATTTTTTGCATAAAGCACAAGTGTTTTACAAATGAAGCGGTAAAGATAAAAAAGTAGTATATCTTTTTACCAATTTAACTTGATTTTTTATCCCTTATTATACTATATTGTACAATTACTGATTTTTGAAGTCGGTAGAATATAAAATTATTGTACATTTCAGATGTTAAAACAAAAAAAACAGACAAAGTAAAAAGAACCATAAAACAAAAACTTTAAATTTAAAATGATTTGTTATTTCTTTCGTTTAAGATTGCTAATATTGGCTTAAAACGATGACATTCATTAAATTTATTTTTTATCAGATAATTATTATTGTAATTTTGTTGTAAAGCAATTAATTAAATTAAAATTAAAACAATGCTTAAAAATTCTTTCTTTCTCACACTGGTTTTATTGGTTTTAAATTATTCAGCCTTCTCTCAAAGAAACGTTAAAGATTCCATTATTGGCACACCTTGGATTGCGGTTCATTATGGTGGAAATATTGCAGCTGGAGATTTGGCTGATAGATATGGATATATTAATCACTTAGGTGTTTTAGGTGGTTACAAAACTCCTAAAAATTGGTTTTATGGTATTGATGGTAGTTTCTATTTCAGCAGTCAAACCAACTTCCCAACTATTTTTGATGGCTTGAGAGACAGCCAAGGAAATTTAACGGATGTAAATGGCGATATCGCGAAAGTCTTTCTTTTAATGAGAGGTTTCAATGCAAATCTTACCGTTGGAAAGGTTTTTCCAGTTTTTGGATCTAATAAAAATTCAGGTATATTCTTACATGGCGGTCTAGGTGTGCTTATGCATAAATTGAGAATTGAATCTAATAATAATGTCATTCCGGAGCTTGAATTGGAATACAAAAAAGGTTATGACCGACTAACAATTGGTCCCAACTTTCATGAGTTTGTTGGTTATGCATTTATGGCCAATTCAGGAGTGTTAAATTTTTATGGAGGATTTTATGCACAACAAGGTTTGACTCAAAATAAAAGAAATATTTTTTACGATCAGCCAGATATTCCGGTGGATAAATCAACACGTTTAGATTTGCAATTTGGTTTTAGATTGGGTTGGTTTATTCCAATTTATAAAAGACAACCAAAAGAATTTTACTACAATTAATTCTTAATGCATTTTATCTACAACTTAGGAATAAGATTTTACGGATTTGCGCTTAGAATTGCATCATTAAGCAATCCGAAAGCTAAAAAATGGATTCAGGGTAGGAAACGAATATATGCAACATTTCCGAATGTTTCTGACAAGCAAGTTGTGTGGTTTCACTGTGCATCTTTAGGAGAGTTTGACCAAGGTTTAACGCTAATGCACGCAATTAAAAAAGAAAATCCTACAGTTTATTTAATAGTTACATTCTTTTCACCTAGTGGTTTTGAAAATTATCATAAAAGAAATCATCCTGCAGATTTTGTTTGTTATTTACCTTTAGATACTCCGTCAAACGCCAAAAAATTTGTAAATCATTTCAAACCTAAACTTGTCTTTTTTGTGAAATATGAATTCTGGGCAAATTATATTTTCGCAGCAAAAAGGGAGGGAGCTAAGGTTTATTTGGTGAGTGGAATTTTCAGAGGGAAACAAATATTCTTTAAATGGTATGGTGCTTTTTTTAGAACTGTACTCAAACAGTTTGACCAATTTTTTATTCAAAATAGCAAGTCAAAAAAATTACTTGATTCGATAAATATAAATAATGCTCAAATCACCAGTGATAATAGATTTGACGCGGTTCTTGAAAGACAGAAAATTGCAGTTAAAAATACGAAAATCGAACATTTTTTAGGAAATTCTAAAGCATTTATGATTGGCAGTTCTTGGCCGGTAGATGAAGAAGTTTATTTACCTTTTATCAACCAAAAAGCTTTCACTTCTAAAATAATAATTGCTCCTCACAACATTAAAGAAGAAGAAATAAAAAGATTAATTTCCAGAATTGAGAAAACTACTGTTATATATTCTGAAATGACAGAAGATCAAGATTTGTCTTGGTCAGAAGTTTTAATTTTAGATACTATCGGTCAACTTACAGATGCTTATCAATATGCTGACATTGCTTATATCGGCGGTGGATTTAGCGGAAACTTACATAATATTTTAGAGCCTGGAGTTTATAATATTCCTGTAATTTTCGGACCAAAACATCAAAAATTTCCTGAAGCACAAATGTTTATTGAGGCAGGCATTGCCAAGTCAGTTTCAACAACTGAAGAATTTAATGAAGCATTTAGATTTTTAGCATTTCGAAAAGAGGAAATAAAACTAAAAAGTAAAAATCTTATGAACGCAAACAGCGGTGCAACCGATTCGATAATGTCTTACTTAAAACAAGAAGGAAATTTGTGAGATTTTGCGTAATTTTGTATTAAAATAATATCCTTGAGTACAATATACATCACAAGACGAGAACATTTCAATGCAGCTCATAAATTATGGAGGCCTAATTGGTCGGCTGAAAAAAACGAAGAGGTTTTTGGTAAATGCAGCAACCACAATTGGCACGGTCACAATTTCACTATTTTTGTAACTGTAAAGGGCAAACCAAGTGAAGAAACAGGTTTCGTGATTAATTTAAAAGACCTTAGCGAAATTGTGAAACTTGAAGTTGTAGAAGAATTGGATCATAAAAATTTAAATTTAGATGTTCCGTGGCTGAAAGATATTTTGGCATCTACAGAAAATGTGTGTATAGCAATTTGGGATAGAATAAAAACACCTATTAAAAATGCCGGAGGTGAACTGGTAAAAATAAAATTGGTGGAAACAGAAAACAATTATGTAGAATACTACGGCGGAAAACAGCCGTACTAAAAATAGAAGATTTTGCAGAACAATTTTGAATACAATGATGAACTGACATCAAAACTTTCAGTAAGTTTTAAAAATATAATCGAATCTTTGGGAGAAGACACTCAAAGGGAAGGTTTATTAAAAACACCCGAGCGCATTTCAAAAGCCATGCAATTTCTCATGCAAGGTTACGATCAAAATGCCGATGAAATTTTATCTTCGGCTATCTTTCATGAAGCTTATTCTGAAATGGTAATCGTAAAAGATATTGAAGTATATTCAATGTGCGAACACCACATGCTTCCTTTTTTCGGTAAGGCACATATTGCTTACATACCTGACGGAAAAATTGTTGGTCTGTCGAAATTACCGAGAATTGTAGATACTTATGCTAGAAGAATGCAAGTTCAAGAAAGGTTGACAATTGAAATTAGAGATTGTGTACAAAGAGTGCTGAAACCAAAAGGCGTGGCAGTGGTTATAGAGTGTGCACACATGTGTATGCAAATGCGTGGCGTTCAAAAACAAAATTCTGTTACGACTTCTAGTGCTTTTACAGGCATTTTCCTAAATAATGACAGTACCCGAAAGGAATTTATAAACCTAGTTCAAGCCAAATTGCACTAAAAATTGTAAATTCAGGTAAATTTGTCATGCTTTTTACATTTGGAATAATTTTTAATAAGTAAATTTAACTCATAAATATCAAATCATAATTCTAAACAAAATGGATTACAATTTAAGAAACAATATTTTAGACCAACCGATAGAAGGTATGTCTAATACTGCTGTTAGAGATTTCTTTAAGAACGTCTACAGCTACATGTTTGCGGCACTAGCAATTTCAGGAATAATTGCATACGTAGTTGGCACGAGTAACATGGTTGACATAGGAGAAGGTAGGATGTTGCCAGCGTTTTTCCTTAAATATTTCATAAGTGCTTCTGGCGGAATGAGCCCACTATTTTATGTGGTTATGTTCGCCCCACTCGGTTTAGGTTTGGTTATACAAATGGCATACAATAGACTTTCATTAGGACTTTTAATGATTTTGTTTGTGGCATTTTCAGTATTAATGGGGCTTTCATTAAGTTCAATTTTCTTAACTTATACTGCAGCATCTATATACCTTACTTTCTTTGTTGCCGCAGGTGCCTTTGCAGGAATGGCAATTTTAGGATTCACAACAAAAACAGATTTAACCAAAATGGGAAGTTTGTTGTACATGGCATTTATAGGAATATTCATTGCGAGTATTGCCAATATGTTAATGCACAGTGACACTTTAGGTTGGATTATCTCTATGGTTGGAGTTGTTGTATTTACAGGTCTTACTGCTTATTACATGCAGAATCTTAAAAAATATGCAGAAGAATCTAGTTTTTCTCAAATGGACAGAAGCAAAATGGCACTCGTTGGTGGGTTGCAATTATATATTTTGTTCGTGAATTTATTCCTTTCTCTATTGAGATTATTTGGTTCAAGAGATTAATTTTCATTCATATAGATTATCAAAAATGCGACTGGTAATAACTAGTCGCATTTTTTTGTTCAATTAAATTCCATTTTATCATTATTTCCTTAAATTTGCCTTAAAAAAAAAATAAAATAACATGCCAGATAATTTTTTTGAAAGCTCAACAGCAGCAGTTGGTACAATCATTACAATTGCTCTTTTAGGAATAATTACTTACGTTCTTATTTGGGGTTAAGCCAAACATTTATTTTTCTACTAATATTTCGTCGTTACAATTGATGACGTAACTGTTATTTATATTTTTTTAAATCACAAATCATCGCTCGTAATTTATTTTTCCGTATCATTATACTGAGAAAAAACATATATACATGGCGTTCAATTCCATCTTTGCTTGGTTGATGAAAAAACGCATTCATCAGATTGACCTTTTTAGGAAATATCCCGATGAGGTGCAGTCAGAGCTATTTCATAATTTACTTGAACAAGGTAAGAATACCGAGTATGGTAAAATCCATAATTTCTCAAATATTAATGATTACGAAGACTACCGAAAACACATTCCTTTAATGGATTATGAAAGTTTGAAACCTTATGTTGAGAGATTAATGCAAGGCGAACAAAATTTACTTTGGAATCAGGATACACATTGGTTTGCAAAATCATCCGGAACCACAAGTGATAGAAGCAAATATATTCCAATAACACACGATTCATTGTATGATTGTCATTTTAAAGGTGGAAAGGATCTAATTGCACTTTATTATGAAAACCTACCCAATCGTAAGTTATACAATGGCAAACATTTAATTATTGGAGGATCTGCTGAAATTAATGAATTTGGTAATGAAAGTTATTCTGGAGATTTATCGGCAATATTAGTTACAAATTTACCTTGGTGGGCCGAAATTAGAAGAACACCCTCTAAGGAAATTGCATTGATGGCGGATTGGGAAGGCAAGCTTAAATTATTGGCTGAAAATACCATACACGAAGACGTTTATATTATTGTTGGTGTTCCATCATGGACTTTGGTTTTAACAAAGAAAATATTAGAAATAACAGGGAAAAGTAATTTGCACGAAGTTTGGCCAAATCTTGAACTTTTCATGCATGGAGGCGTGAGTTTTGAACCGTATCGCAAAGAATTTGAAAGATTAATGCCAGGAAAAAATATGAACTTTGTGGAAACTTACAATGCTTCCGAAGGCTTTTTTGGAATTCAAGATCAGTTTAATAAGAATGAACTTCTTTTAATGTTAGATTATGGAATATTTTATGAATTTATCCCAATGTCAGAATTTAAAGGAAAAAATTCGGAATTGGCACTGTCTCTCGAAGAAGTAGAAATTGGTGTTAACTATGCCATAATAATATCAACCAATGGCGGTTTGTGGCGTTATATTTTGGGCGATACAATTATGTTTACCAATAAACAACCGTACCGTATTAGAGTAACTGGTAGAACTGAAAGTTTTATAAATGTCTTTGGCGAAGAACTCATGGTTTCAAACACAGACAAAGCAATTGCCGAAGCGTCACAAAAAACAGATGCACATATAAAAGATTATACAGTTTGTCCAATATTCATGAATAATTTGGAACAAGGCGGACATGAATGGATTATAGAATTTTCTCAGAAACCGAACGATTTTGAAAGATTTTGCAAGGTGCTTGATGAGACTTTAAGATCTATAAATTCTGATTATGATGCAAAAAGATTTCAGAATTTTGTTCTCAATCCGCCACTTGTTAGAACAGTGGAAAAAGGTAGTTTTGAAAATTGGTTAAAATCAAAAAACAAATTAGGAGGCCAACATAAAATTCCGAGATTAAACAATAGCCGAGAATTTGCGGAACAAATATTGCAAAGTCAGCAAGCGAACAATACGGTTTCATGAGTTATGAGTTATAAATTAAGTGTATTAATTGTTTTAGTTTTCTTCAGCGTCGAAGTTAGGTCTCAGAATGATTCCCAAAATAATCCTCAGAAAAATTCACAGGCCGATTCAATACTTTGGATTAAAAAAGCAGAATATAAAATAGACAGCGTAGATATTTGGACCAGCGATTTGCTAGGCAATATTTATATTTATTCTAATCAATCAATAAATAAATACGATTCCATTGGCACATTTAAATTCAGTCAAAGTATAAAATCAATTGGGAATATTGAGAGCATGAATATTATTAATTCGATGAAAATGGTAAGTTTTTCAGAAGAACAACAAGTAGCATGTTACCTTGACAATACTTTATCAAAAAGTGAAGACTGTATCGATTTAACCGATAAAAATATAGATTTCGCAACTCTTTTGGCAACTTCTTCCAGACCTAATTTTTTATGGGTTTACGATCAAGGCAACAACCAACTTCGATTTATTTCTATAGTAAATGATAAACAAGAACAAACAATTGAAAATATAAGAGGAATACTCAATTCTGAACATATAGATGCTATGGTTGAGCGCAATAACCAATTGTATATTTCTATTAAGCAAAAAGGTTTATACATTTTAGATATGTATGGATCTTTAAATAAATCCTTCCTTTCTGCAGATATTCAAACCTTCGAGGCAAATGAAAATTACAATTATGTAATTGAAAATGAAATGCTGAATATTACACAACTTGCCACAGGTAAAAGCATAAGTATTCCTATGCCACTACCTAATGTTAGTGAAATGAGATTAGATGCCAACCACCTCTATTTTAGAAATAAAAACACAATTGTAAAATATCTTTTAACGTTTTCAAATTGATTTATAGTTGAAAATTAAATACAACTTTATTTATTCAATTTCCTGAAAAATTAATTGAGTTCTGTTGAGTTAAAAAATCTGTAGTTTATATCTAAAAGTGCCTTATTTTGTATCATCTAGAAATCAAAATATTGTAATGTTTAACTAAATTGTGATTCAAAATTTTCAAGCTTAAACCACATCTTTTTTCTTTACTTACAATATTTACTTGTCGGTTCAAGCAAATATTGTAATTTAGTCAGATCAAAATTACAAAACATGCACGTTGCCATAGCAGGAAATATTGGATCCGGAAAAACAACGCTAACTAATTTGTTAGCAAAACATTATAAATGGGATACTCATTTCGAAGATGTTGAGCAAAATCCGTATCTAAACGATTTTTACGAAGACATGCAACGATGGTCTTTTAATTTGCAAATTTATTATTTGAATAGTAGGTTTACTCAAATTCAAGATATTCAGCAATCTGATAAAAATGTCATTCAAGACAGAACTATTTATGAAGATGCATTTATTTTTGCACCTAATCTTCATTCTATGGGTTTGATGACCACCCGCGATTTTGAAAATTATTTTTCACTTTTCAATTTAATGGATGGTTTTGTTTCTGCACCAGATTTATTAATTTATTTGAGAGCTTCGGTTCCAACATTGGTAAATCAAATTCAGCAACGCGGTAGAGAATACGAAGAAAGTATTAGGCTAGATTATCTTAAAAGATTGAACGAAAGATATGAAGCTTGGATTTCTACTTATGACAAAGGCAAACTATTAATTATCGATGTTGATAATAATCGTTTCCCTGAAAGTAAAGAAGATTTAGGTAAAATTATACAATCTATTGACGGCGAAATAAACGGTTTGTTCTAAACAATTATCTAATTTTTAATTATAATGATTGTAGTTACAGGAGCCTTAGGTTTTATTGGAAGTTGTCTTATTTCCAAATTGAATAATGAAGGACATAATAATATTGTTGCCGTAGATGATTTTTCTAAAACTGAAAAAAATAAAAATTTAAAAGGAAAAACAATAATCGCTAAAGTTGATAGAAATGATTTTGTTGCATGGCTCAATCAGTTTAATTCAGAAGTAGATTTTATTTTTCATATTGGAGCAAGAACCGATACAACAGAATTTGATGTAGAAATTTTTGATAAATTGAATTTAAACTACACCAAAGATTTATGGAAAATTTGCGCTGAAAAAAATATCCCATTCGTTTATGCAAGTTCAGGCGCAACTTATGGTTTAGGAGAATTTGGTTACAGCGACAGTCATGAAGTTGTACCAAAATTAATTCCACTTAATCCTTACGGAGATTCTAAAAATGATTTTGATAAATGGATGTTGGATCAAAAAGAACAACCTTCATTTTGGGCCGGACTTAAATTCTTCAATGTTTATGGACCCAATGAATACCATAAAGGCAGAATGGCAAGTGTAATTTTTCATGCACACAAGCAAATTAGTGACACTGGCGCCATGAAACTTTTCCGTTCACACAATGATAAATACGAAGATGGCGGTCAAATGCGTGACTTTATCTATGTAAAAGATTTGATAGATGTTTGTCTATTTTTAATGAATAAAAAACCCGAAAGTGCCATTTATAATTTGGGAACCGGAAAAGCAAGAACATTTTTAGACTTGGCAAAAGCTACGTTTAAATCAATGGGAGTTAAAGAAGATATTTCATTTATTGATACTCCAGAAGATATTAGAGATAAATACCAATATTTCACAGAAGCAGAAATGCAAAAATTGAGAAACTCAGGTTACAATAAAGAATTTACCAGTTTGGAAAATGGTGTTGAAGATTACGTGAAAAATTATCTTTCACAAGAGGAAAGGATTTATTAATTTCTTTTATTCTACATAATTCAAATCCTTATCATGGGTTTCACTTATCGTCAAACTAGAATAAAGTGCCAACGAAAAAGCGATAACACCAACTATTGCGGCTGCGAAAATTATCCAAATATTTTCTTTCAAATAATCAAAAAGTAGTAACATCGGAACCAATAATCCTCTCACCATATTCGGAATTGTAGTTGCAGCTGTGGATCTTAAGTTTGTACCAAATTGTTCTGCTCCTAAAGTCACGAACATTGCCCAATAACCAGTTCCTAAACCTAACCAAGCGCAATAAAAATAATAAGAGTTGGCAGAATTATTCGGACCAAATAGCATTAAAATTACTCCGACCAAAGTAAACAGCAACATATAAGTAATTGCTTTCTTTCTTGATTTTAGCCAATTGCTCAAAAACCCGCTGCTAAAATCACCAATAGAAATTGCCCCATAAGCAATCATTATAGTATATTTTGGATCAACTTCTTCTGTAATACCCAATCCCCTTGCTATATCGTTCGCAAAAATCGCCAATATTCCTATACAAAACCATGTAGGTAAGCCAATTGCAATACATTTCAAATATCTCGTTAGTCTTTCGCCATTAGTGAAAAAAGAAAGAAAATTTCCTCGTTTTATGTCTTTTTGAATTACAAGATCTTTATAAATTCCAGATTCCATAACGCCTAATCTCAATGCCAATAAACAAATTCCCATTCCTCCACCAATAAAATAAGAAATGGTCCAATCATCACTCAACTGAACGGTTATACCAGCAACTACAGCTCCTAAAAGTCCAAACCCAGCTACCAATGAAGTTCCCAATGCTCTCAAATTTTTGGGCAAAGATTCCGAAACCAATGTTATTCCAGCTCCGAGTTCACCCGCAAGACCAACACCTGCAATAAATCTCAAAACAGCATAGGCGGTAAGTTTATCAGTAAAATTTATTTGGGGCAAAAATCCGCAGGCAATATTTGCCAAACTATACAATATAATTGAACCGAATAAAACCGAGAGTCTGCCTTTTTTATCTCCCAAAATTCCCCAGAGAATACCACCAAGCAACAGACCAATCATTTGATAATTAAGAATCATTGTGCCACCATTGGGGTCAGTAATGTTTAATGCTTCCATACTCGGAATCCTTACAATACCAAACAATAGTAAATCATAGATATCCACAAAATAGCCTAGCGCGGCAACAATAACGGGTAAACTAAAAAGTAGTTTGTAATTTTTTTTTGAATGTTCCATAGAAAATACGAATATAGTATAATTTGACATCTTAGCAATTAGTATATTCGCAGTATGGCTGGCGATAAATTAACAGATGAGCTTTACATGCAACGCTGCATAGACTTGGCACGAAACGGATTAAGAGCTGTAAGTCCGAATCCTATGGTTGGTTGCGTAATAGTTTGTGACGATGAAATTATTGGGGAAGGCTACCATCAAAAATATGGTGAAGCTCATGCTGAGGTCAATGCCATCAATCAAGTTAAAGATTTAAATCTACTTTCAAAAGCCACATTGTATGTTAGTTTAGAACCATGCGTACACTTTGGAAAAACGCCACCTTGCGCTGATTTAATTTTAAAACACAAAATTCCTAAAGTTGTAATTGGTTGCCTTGATCCATTTGCCAAAGTTGATGGTAAAGGTTCTGCAAAGTTAATGGAACTAGGAGTGGAGGTATCCGTCGGAGTTTTAGAAGATGAATGTAGGAAACTAAATCACAGATTTTTTACATTTCATGAGAAAAAAAGACCATACATTATTTTAAAGTGGGCACAAACACAAGATGGATTTATCGATTCATTGCGTGAAACAGAAAATAAGGCAACAAAGATTTCGAGTGAAGAATCGAGTGTGTTGGTACATAAATGGCGCAGTGAAGAAGATGCAATTTTGGTGGGAAGAAAAACAGTTCAGCAAGATGATCCGGAATTGACAGTTAGAAAATTAGAAGGAATTAATCCTGCGAGAATTATTCTTGATTCTCATCTTAAAACATTGCACGGTGATTATAAAATTTTTAACGACAAGGCTCTAACTTTGGTATTGAATCTTGAACAAACTCGTAAAAATGGAAACTGTGAATTACATAAAATTGAAACAATGGAATTAGAGAAAGTTTTGAAAAAATTACATGAACAAAATTTTCTTTCAGTAATAGTTGAAGGAGGTGCAGAGGTTCTCCAGAGTTTTATTGATAAAAATTTGTACGATGAAGCAAGAGTTATAAAGTCTTCGAAATATTTAAAAAAAGGAGTAGAGGCACCAAAAATTTCGAAACTACCGTTAAGTGAAACAAAGTTTTTCGATGACACTATTTATTTGTTTAAATAAATGTTAGCTTTTATACTTTCCATTCTTACTTCCACCTTAATTTTTATAATATTTAAGGGCTTTAACAAATACAAAATTGACAGTTTTCAGGCAATAGTTTTTAATTATTTTACGGCATTTTGTTGCGGAACTTTTATTATCAATAAGGACAATCCGTTATTGGCATTTGATAATGTTTCATGGTTGCCATATTGCATTGTGTGTGGCTCTCTTTTTATAAGTTTATTTTACTTAATGTCACAAAGTACAGTTCTTAACGGAATGGGCACCACGTCGATAGCTGTTAAAATGAGTATGGCACTTTCTCTCTTATTCATATTTATTTATCAAAAAGAAAGCTTTCAACTTTTAAAAATATTGGCTTTTGCATTTGCGTTTTTAAGTGTATTGTTTGTCAGTAGAAAAAAAGATACGGCCTCTAATAAAGCAGGATGGATGCTAATTGTTTTATTTTTAGGAAGCGGAATTTTGGATGTGATATTGAATCTATCTACACAAAGCAATCTTGTGAGTTTGAGCTCATCTTTGTTTTCAGCTTTTTCGTTTGGATTTGCTGGAATTTTAGGTTTTGCAATTTTAGTTGTTTTAATTTTATCGAAAAGAAAGAAATTTCACTGGAAAAACCTTGTTGCTGGAATTTGTCTTGGCATTCCGAATTATTTTTCAATTTACTTTTTTCTAGAAGCTTACAATCAATTATCGTGGTCAGACACAAGTGTTTTGGCACTTACTAATTTGGGAATTGTAATATTGAGTTCAATAATTGGCATATTGTTTTTTAAAGACGTAATGAATCGTTTTAAATGGATTGGTTTTGGATTGTGTGGTTTATCGATACTGCTATTGATTTTAAATTAAAAACTGGATATTTGAAATGAATCAGTTTCAAAATGAATTTAATTGATTAATAATTAAATATTTTACACTAATTAATTCTATTATTTTAAATTTTAATTATCTTTGCTTTTTTATAACTAAATTAAAATTTTATGGATTTATTAAAATGCTTAGAGGCAGCCTGTCCGGTTTGTTTAGGAGAAGTATGGGCCTACCGAATCACGAGAATTTATTGTAATGATTCTTGCAAAGCCATACATCATCAAACCGCTAGAAAACAAATTGAAGATAGAGTTTGGGTAGAACTGCAAAGAGAAAGGGAATATTTGAAACTTTTTTCACGTAACTTATATTTGGTTGAATCTGTCATGGGACCAGAATTTAATTTTATGAGTGTTAAACTTAAAGCCTTTCAAAGTCATAAATTTCAGTTGGAGGAATGTTCGAATAAGAAAATTGTTGGAGGTAAAACTATTTACACTTTGGCCAATTATAATTATTGGTTGGATGGAGAGATTTTGAATGTTGAGCGTGTTTCGGATAGTCCGAGATATGAGTATTGTGTTATTGGGCGTTGGTTATTGAGTTTTCCGAATAAGAGTGGTCGGGAGCGATTTGGAGTGGAGAAATTGGCTAAATTCAAAAAATTATTTCTGGATAACGGTTTAGTTTGGAGAGAGTAGTTCTTACGGTAAGATTGATTGGTTGTCAGTTAGTTAATTGAAATTTAATTAAAACTTAAAAATTAGTTTAATAAAATTTCTACCCCAAAACCAACTCCAACTCTCAAAACCAAAAAAAAAAACAATCCCACCCAAATTTCTACCCAAATAATTGCTTAAAAACAAATCAATTTTTAAGTAAAGCACCCAAATTATGTCTTGAAAATATTTTAAATTTTCAACTTCAATTCTCTCAATAATTGATTATTTTCCAACCTTGCAAATTATATACAATTTATAATGAATGTATTAAATCACATAGTTAAACTGGATGATTTGCAAACTTTAACTTTATATGGCTCCAATCTAAATCTGATTTAAGTATCTTTCGCAAACAGTATTAATTTAAAAAAAAAGACAATATTATGGCTTATTACAAACAAATTGACGGTAAAGATTACGACAAAGAATTATTAGAAAAAGCAGATGCAATGGTACAAGGTGCCGGCGACGGACGTATTTCAGTAGAAGATGCAAAAAAACTTTACAAAGAAGTGAGCGATGCTGGAATTTATACAGATATTGAAAAAGAAACAATGGCCTACATTCGCGATAATTATAAATGGACAGAAGCAGCCGATGATTGGTTCCGTACTGAAATTAGCAAATGGGCAGCAACTAAATAGTATGTCCATTTAATTATATTCAGCCCGTCAATTCATTTTCTTAATTTAAAAAATAATAGAATAAGCGGGCTTTGTTATGTTGTCTAAATCCGTAAGATTGCAAGCTGCTCAAAATTATCGCTCATTACATTTAAAAAGAGTTTAGCTGAAATTTCCTTGATATATTTAACTTCGCCTTCTTTTAAATTAACTACATGACATTTATTTTGTTTTATTTGTTCTCTTTTGGATTGGGAACTGCCTTGCTTTTTAAAAGCAACGAATTTCTTACAAGATTTTGGTATTTGTCGATAGTATTATTTACAATAATTATCTCATCCACTCATTTTAATGAAACTATAGTTTACAACTATTTTGTAATCATAAGTGCATTTCTGCTTCTATTACATTTTTTAATTTCCGAACTCAAAGTTTTTAAGAAAACTATTCCCTCACTGATCGTAATTTTTTTGAGTTTTGCGTCATTTTATCTCATTCAATTTGATACTGTTCTGTACAACCAATCTCCAACATTTTGGTTGGGCATTTTCTTAATTATAATACCAATTATTTCTGCTTTGGCGCATCCGTTGGCTGAATATTTAGCCTGTTATATTAAATCTTGGCTTGGACTTCCAAATTCGAATTCTATTAGTTTGGGTTTAGAATTGGGATTCCTTGCGGTTGTATTATTTGTCGCAGATTTATTCATGCCACAAGTTGGTTGGTTGCTTATTTTACTGGCTTATACCTGTCAATATTTTTATAGAATTAACAAGAAACCTGTATTGTTAGTTTTTCTTTTATGCCTTTGTCTTTTTCACCATTTTTCCATAATTGGAGACATCAAAACGATTAATATTTTATTTACTAAAAATATTTTCGGAATTGTATTGGGTGCTGTTTTTGTAGCTATTAGTGCTGCTTATCCGTTGGTTACAAAGTTTAAATTGCTTTATGTTCTAATGACTTTTGGAATAGTAATATTCTTTTCTTGTACGGCACTTTGGCTCGGAACTCAAAAAACAGATTTGGGTGGAATTGAAACTTTTCTCTCCATAATTTTAGGATTTTCTATTGCTTCTGCTTTTGTAGCTTCCAAATTAAAAAATGTGCTTTTTACAATTCTTATAATAATTGGTTTAATTGGAATACCTAAAATTACCAATCAGTTTAAATCCATAAAATCTAAAATTGAATTGCCGTTTGTAGAAAATACCGATTTAAATGAAAAACCAAACATTCTCAATACTCCCGCACTTTCTACCGACTCATTAAAAACTAAATTTAATATTGTTTCAGATTCCTCAGTTTTGACTTTTATTTTAGGTCCAGATGGTGGTAAAACTCAAGGCATTATTAAAGATATTTCTGGTACGGTAGATTTTACCAATCATTTAATGCCAGTTTTTAAAATAGATTTTGAAGCAAAGAGTCTTACAACTTTCGTTAACATGCGAGATGAATCTCTTAGGGCTGATGGATATTTAAATGTGAAGAAATATCCGAAATTTAATTTTGTTTCTAAAACTGTTACCAAAGTAGCCGAAATTTATAAAGTTAGCGGAGAATTTACAATGTTAGGCAAGACAAATAATGAGGTTTTCGAAATGAAATACATAGGAAAATCAAAAGATGGTAAAAGACATATTATTGTTGGAAAATCACAAATAGATCGTACGAAATATGGTATGAAATCCAACCCTATGGAAGGCGATATTGTAGAATATGAATTTAAGTTAGAATTGGAATAATCATTTATTTATCTAAATCTAAATTTCAAAAATAAAGTCCTCTAAAAATTAGATTATTTCCTCTCAGTCCAATCGTCGGAAAAGGAATCTTGAGTACATTAACTTGTTTGAGAAGTGCTTTTAGCCAAGGTTTTCTGACATTAAGTTTGGTTAAATCTAAATCCAATGAAAATAAAAATTCTCTTTGAGCAGTAATAAATTCATTGTTGTAAACATATCCATCATTAAATGCCGATATTTTACCATCAACACTATAACCGAATGAAAGACACAACCAAAGTGGGACTCTGCTATTTGGGAAAACAGATTTAGGTGAAAAACTTAGCCAGTAGGTCTGACCGTTGTAATCTTTTAAAATGCGTTCTGCAAATGTGTTGCCCAATACATCCGGTCTTATTTTGGCATATTTTGAATAAGAAGCAGAAAATTTCAACATAAAAAATTGATCGTTAATTGCAAGTTGTTGAATGCTGAATAACATGCTTCCAATTCCGTTGGCAAGCATATCGTTCCAAGAAAATCCCCAACCCGAACTTTTGCCATCTAAAAGTTCTAAAGAAGTTTGATATCCCAATCCTGTAATTGTACCAAAAAGTACCGATTGATTTAAACTTAAACCACTCCAGCGGTATAAATCATAAGATTTGCTAGTTAAATGATAAGACGAATAAATATGACCAGCTTTATCCATTTGCAACCATTCACCTGCATCATTAAAAGTGTGGAAAGAAGTTTTTTCGTATTGATCGTACCAAATATTTGATAGCGCCGCAATGCTGCCACCCCAAACGGCTCCAATTCCAATACTTACAGGTATTAATCTTTTGGTACTGAGTGAATCTTCCATTTTAAAAAAACTTTGAGCACTCACTATGCGAATGAAAAAAATTGAAAACAATAGAAGTAAATATTTCACTCTTTAAAATTAGTTTTTTTCTGATACTTAAAATTGTAAAACGCTTTTTCTTTCCAATTTTGATTCTAAAATAAATAAAAAAGTTGAAAAACCTGACTTAGCTTTATTAAAAACTCGTTCTCTAAATCACAAAAAAAGTAAATTAAAGTATTGATATTTAGTTGTTTAATTTTTATTTAGATCTGTATTATATTTTATAAACAATTCAACGATTAAAAATTACATCTTTTCTTATAAATCCATTGTTTATCTTTAAGCACATTTTTAAAAAATTATTACTAGTGAAAGTTGGCTAAAATCAAACTTCTTTCAGAAAATAAAAAATACAAAAAGTACGATGAAACACGCAAAAAAAGATTGGAACGATATAAGAACAAATGATAGCTGGGCAATTTTCAAAATAATGTCAGAGTTTGTTGAAGGTTATGAAAGGATGTCTAAAATTGGTCCTTGCGTCTCTGTTTTTGGCTCTGCACGAACAAAACCAGACAATAAATATTATCAAATTGCGGTGGAAGTTGGACAAAAACTCGTTGAAGCTGGTTATGGTGTTATTACGGGTGGTGGACCAGGAATTATGGAGGCGGGCAATAAAGGTGCGCACATAGCTAAAGGTCAATCAGTTGGATTAAATATTAATTTACCTTTTGAACAAAATTACAATCCATATATTGATCCAGAACACAATTTAGAATTTCGTTATTTCTTTGTGAGAAAAGTTATTTTCGTTAAATATGCTCAGGCATTTGTTATTCTACCTGGCGGATTTGGAACTTTGGATGAACTTTTTGAAGCAATTACACTCATTCAAACCAAAAAAGTAAATCCTATTCCGGTTGTTTTAATTGGTAGAAAATATTGGCAAGGACTTCTCGATTGGGTAAAAAGTACAATGCTCGAAGAAGAAAACAATGTTCATATTGATGATTTAGATCTTTTAAAACTTGTTGATACTGCAGAAGAAGCTGTTCAACATATTGAGGAATTTTATAAATCCAATGATCTTATGCCCAATTTTTAGTTTTAGCTCTAATTCTATTAATTGACTATTTGATTATATTTGTAGCAGGTTTAGAAAAAACTTAATATTGTGCTAAAGAAAATTGGTAAATATATTCTCAGTTGGACATTCGTAAAACATTTAGCGATTATCATTGGCATTCATATGATTTTGATTTTCGGCGTAATTTTTTGGCTCGACGCCATGACCAATCACGGAGAAAAAATAATGGTTCCCGAATTAGAAGGTAAAAATGTTAAAAGCATTGGTCCTTTGCTGGAAAATGAAGGTCTAGAATTTGAGATTTTAGACTCTGTATACATGCCAGAACTTGCGCAAGGAACTATTGTTTCTCAAGATCCTATGCCAACAAGAATAACTGGTGTTTCTGTTAAAAACGGCCGAATGATTAGGCTCAGAGTTTCTAAAAAGACTCAATTAGTAGAAGTTCCAAATCTTGTAGACAAATCCCAAAGATTTGCTGAAGCAATCCTACTGAATAGAGGTTTTAAATATAAAATTGAGTTTAAAGCAACCACCGAATCAAATGGTGCAGTTTTGGAACAAAAATACAGAAATAAAAGTGTAGCAAAAGGTACAAAACTTCCTATTGGTTCAATGTTGGTTATTTATGTTGGACGAGACGAGCTCAATACGCCAGTTCCAATCCCTGATTTAGTTAACTTTACAATATCTGAAGCAAAGCAGCGTTTATCCGCATACCCAAATGTGTCCTTCAATATTGCCTGTGAAGGTTGTCTTTCAACATCCGATACGCTAAATGCGCTTATCGAAAGTCAATCTCCAGAATTTTTAGAAGGTGCTTTGATGCAGAGTTCTGGTTCAATAACTGTATTCGCTAAAAAGGCAATTTAAAACATTTTGGGCATTTTTATATTATGGACAAAATGAAAAATATTTACAAACTTTCTCTTTTTATTTTATCGTTAAATTGTACATTACTCAACGCACAGTTGGTTGAAAGTCCACTTTACAGTAATCCGTTTCTATTCAGTCAAAATAAATCAGATAATTTTAATGAAAAAGCTGTTAATAATATTGATAGCACATTTATTTACCGACTTGATACCATTTCTATCCCGATTTTAGATGAATTTACCAAAAATAGATTTCAAGTTTTTGATGCAGATTACTCTGATCCTGGTGTTACAAATGAAGTTTTTTATCAATTAAAAGATCCGGGTACAGATTTACCTTTAGATACTTCAAAGAAATATACATCCATTCAAACTTTTAAAAGAACAGTTGATTTAGCCAATGCAACTTATGTAGACTCTCCCTTGCCTGGAGTTTCCATAAAAGTGGGTGATTTCGCAGTATATCCGGTAGTTTACACAACCGTTACCGCATATCCACCCTATTTTATTTACGACACAATCGATTTTCCAAATCCAGTTGACACGGTTTATTTAAGCATGCCAGAATATTTTCAGGATTCAGCAAGAGTTTTTTCAGCTCCTATTAATGATCCTAATTTAATTTGGGCAGATAATGATGTGTTTCACAACTATACGTTTCCATTAAATCCTATAACATTAGGTGTGGCTACTTTTGACGGCTTAAATTCAAAAGGGAAACCATATCAACCAAATTCTACAGCTTCCGGAATTGCAGATCATCTTACTTCCAAACCAATTTTCATGGGAGCTTATAATCCAGCAGATTCTATTTATTTAAGTTTTCTAGTTCAACGCGGCGGACTTGGAGAAACACCAGAACCAAATGATTCTTTGATTTTAGAATTCTATGCTCCAGTTTTAATGGAATGGACACAGGTTTATGGTTTTAAAGGAGGAACACCTTCGGATTTTAAAGTCGGACACATCTCAATTGTCGATACCAAATATCTGCAAGATGGATTTAAATTTAGATTTAAAAATTATGGAAGTCTCTCAGGTGCTCTGGATCACTTTCATTTAGATTATGTTCAGTTGAGAAATAACAGTGGGTACCAAGATACATTTTTTAAAGATTTTGCTTTTTCATATCCTTTGAATACGCTATTAAAAGATTATACTCAAGTTCCTTGGGATCATTTTAAAGCAAGTCCTGTTGGAAGAACATCCGATGCTGTTGAAGTTGTAGTTCACAACAATAGTAATCTGACAGAAAATAACCAAAACGGACAAACAAATATCTCCTATCAAGGAATGCCTGAAGGAAGTGTGACTTTGATTGCTCAAACACTTTCTGGTGGAGCTATAAATTATGCTCCAACCACTACTTATTATTCATACCATGATTTCACAGCATTTAATTTTGATGCCACAAAACCAGGAACCAAAGCAATATTTGATGTAGTTTCTACAGCCGCAGCTCCGTTCCCAAATTTAGCTATAAATGACACGACCTCATTTAAACAATATTTTTTAAACTATTATGCACACGATGACGGCAGTGCGGAGCGAGCAATTGGCCCATCAGGAACTCAATCTATGTTTGCTATTCAATACGAAGCTTACATTCCTGATTCTATTATTGCGATAGATATTCATTTTGTGCAATCAGCATTTGATTTAAGCAACAAACTTTTCATATTATCTATTTGGGATGATGCTGGTAACGAACCTGGAAATTTGATTTACGAAGACAATAATTTTTTACCGAGGCAACCTTCTTACTTACCAGACCAAGGAGTTTTTAGAAGGTATTTCTTACAGAACAGTGCAAAGGCTTCCGTGCCTACAAAGTTCTATGTTGGCTACAGACAAATTGATGGAACTGCTTTAAATGTTGGTCATGATAAAAACACTGATACCAAAGAAAAAACATTTTATTCAACCAATAACGGTGTAGATTGGAGTACAAGCCCTATTCCTGGGTCTGTAATGATTAGACCAGTCTTCTCTACAGCAATGGATGCAGAATTAGGTGTTGTAACTATTCCTGAAATTCAACCAGAAATTTCTATTTATCCCAATCCCGCAGAAAATATATTACACATTAAATACAATAATTTTGAATACGCAGGAATGGAATTGTACAACCTTCAAGGTCAAATGCTCGAAAAAACTGAAAGTTCTTCAATGGATGTTTCGAATATTCCGGCAGGTGTTTACATTATCCGTTTACCCAACTATCCCAACAAAACATTTAAGATAATAAAGAAATAATGCTCGAATCTTCACAGTACGAAAAAGAACAAGAAATAGAAAACCAAGAAGAAAACGATAACGAAGAAGAGTTATTCGAACATTATAAATTTATAGCAGATCCAGGTCAAGAAGTTCTTCGAGTAGATAAATTTCTTATGGATCGAATGCCAAATACCACTAGAAATAAAGTTCAAATTGCAGCCAAAAATGGAAACATCCATGTAAATGGCAAGGTTGTTAAGCAAAATTACAAAGTTAAACCACATGATACTGTTGCAATCGTTCTGCCTTATCCAATAAGAGAAATTGAATTAATTGCCCAAGATATTCCTATAGATGTAGTTTATGAAGATGATAGTTTTTTAATTGTCAATAAACAAGCGAATATGGTGGTGCATCCAGGATACGGAAACTATACAGGTACCTTGGTAAACGCATTGGTGTATCACTTCGATAATCTGCCAACAAAAATTCAAAATTATTTTGGTCGCCCAGGTTTGGTTCATCGTTTAGATAAACATACAACCGGGTTATTAGTAGTTGCGAAAACTGAAGATGCTTTATCAAACTTAGCAAAACAATTTTACAATAGAACAACCGAAAGACGATATTATGCCTTAGTTTGGGGCGATATAAAAGAAGACGGTACAGTGACGGGCAATTTAGGAAGGTCTCTTAAAAATAGAAAAATAATGACTGTTTTTCCAGAAGGTGAATATGGCAAACATGCAGTTACTCATTATAAAGTTCTTAAAAATTATGGCTTGGTGACTTTGGTTGAATGTAAATTAGAAACGGGCAGAACGCACCAAATAAGAGTTCACATGAAACATATTGGTCATACCTTATTTAATGACATGGAATATGGCGGAGATCAAATATTGAAAGGAACCAAACACAATTCATACAAAAAATTTATTACTAATTGCTTTGATTTATTGCCGGGTCAGGCGCTACATGCAAAAACTTTAGGATTTGTACATCCTGAAAATGGGAAAGAAATGAAATTTGACAGTGAATTACCAGATTATTTTTTGGAAGTCCTTCAGAAATGGGAAAATTATGTTGAAGGATCACTCTAATGATCTTCCTCTCTAAAAAATGTCCACTCTAAAAAAGTTCATTATTCAATGAATTTTAATGGAACGTTTAAATTTTCACATATTCTTTTTGAAAAATTATTTCTTTTTAAAATTAATTAATTACATTTACCCCCAAAGTACAGAATATTACAGAAATATTGCATGGTTTTCGATCGTAATATTTATTTAATTTTTTTAATAATATGAATTTAAGGTTATTAATGTTTATTGCATTTATAGGTATAACAACTATATCTAATGCACAACTTAAGATTGTAAAAGAGGCTAACTTACTGTATCAAAGTGAAAATTATTTTGAAGCTGCAGACAAGTGCAAAACCGCTTACACAAAATTGACGAGAAAAGGCAATCGTGCAAAGCAAATGAAAGCTGATATGGCTTTTAAAACTGCTGAAAGCTTCCGCCAACTTGAAAATGCGCCAGATGCACATGACTGGTATGACAGAGCGCTTTTATTGGATTTTCAAGAAACCAATCCTGAAGTACATTTTTACAATGGTGAAGTTTTGAAGATGATGGGCGAATTTGAAAAAGCTATTGTACAGTTTGAAGCGTATAAAAAGTTAGTTCCTCAAGATCCGCGTTCAGATGTTCAAATTCAAGCTTGTAGAATGCACAAAGATTACAAGTCTGACAAAACGAGACACGTCATTCAAAACGAATCTAAACTAAACACGGCAAATTTTGATATGTCGCCAATGTTTGGAGATCGTAAAGAATCTAAAATGTATTACAGTACAAATAGAGAAGGAAGTGTTGGAAACGACAGGGATCCTAGAACTGGTCAGCCTTACATGGATTTATGGTTTACAGAAGCTGACAAAAAAGGCAACTGGGGTGCACCAAAATTGGTTGAAGGAGATTCTATAAATACTGAAGACAATGAAGGTACGGTATGTTTTGATGGAAGAAACAAAACAATGTTTTTTACACGTTGTCCTAACATAAGAAAACAAAATTTGGGTTGCGATATTTGGATGTCTGAAGCTAAAGGAAAAGATTCGTGGAAAAAACCAGTAAAATTGATGTTGAAATCAAATGATTCTATTTCAGTTGGTCATCCATGTGTTTCTGAAGACGGAAAATATTTAATTTTTGCATCTGATATGCCAGGCGGATATGGTGGACATGATTTATGGTATACTGAGTTTGATCGAAGATCTGATACTTGGTCTGCACCAAAAAATATGGGTCCGGAAATTAATACTGCTGGTAACGATTTGTTTCCAACATTTGCTAAAAACGGAGATTTATTGTATTCTACAGATGGTTTGCCTGGAATGGGTGGATTGGATATCTATAAAGCAACGAAAGTAGGTGAGAATATGAAATGGGAAAATCCAAAAAATATGGGTAATCCAATTAATTCTGATCACAACGATTATTCATTGATAGAAGTAACTGAGAGAAAAGGTTTCTTTACATCAGAAAGAAAAGGCGGTAACAGCGCAAATATTCCAGATTTATATTCTTATGAATTGCCTCCGTATTTATACTCTTTAAAAATTATTGCTAAAGAATTGCCAGATAGAAAAGAACCGATTGCTGATGCGAAAGTAATGGTGACAAGTTCTCTTGGAGACAATTGGGAAGGGTATACAAATCAAAAAGGAGAAGTTTTCTTTGACAAACGTCCCAATGGTGATCGTTATGTAAATGAACAAGCATCTTATTCTATTAAAATTTCCAAAGACGGTTATTATGATGACAAAAAAGGTGCAGCTTTCACAACGGTTGATTTAAATCAAAATCAAGATTTCGTTATTGAAATGGGTCTATTCCCTAAACGTCCAATCGTTATTCCAATTCCTGAAATACGTTATCCTTTTGCTAAAGCAACATTGTTGGTAGATTCTACAATAAATTCGAAAGATTCATTGTTGTTCGTTTATAATTTATTGACAGAATATCCAGAAATGATTGTTGAATTAAGATCTCATACGGATAGCCGCGGTAGTGATGCTGCCAACCAGAAATTATCTGAAGCCAGAGCAAAAACTTGCGTTGATTATTTGGTAACCGAAAAAGGTATTGATCCGAAAAGATTAATTCCAATCGGACAAGGGGAAAGAGAACCAGCAACTTGGAAAGATGAAAATGGAACCGAAATAAAATTAACTGAAGCTTATATTAATCAGTTTAAGAAATCTGATCCAAAGAAATTTGAATTGCTGCATCAGCTCAATCGTAGAACGGATGTTAAAATTATATCAATGGGTTATATACCGCCAGGAGTGGAAGTTATAATTCAAGATTAAAAATAATTTGTTTTAAAATGAAAGGCGTCAAATTACTGACGCCTTTTTTATTGAGTAAAATTATATATTGATTATTATTTAGGTTTTGTAATATAATATTGATTATATTTGTAGATAATCTTTTTTATTATGACCGAACATTATTTACACTATCTATGGCAAGTGAAGAACTTACCACTATACCTAGCGACAACTGAAAACACTTCATTGGAAATTGAAAATTTTGGAGATTACAATGCTTTTGAATCCGGACCAGACTTTCACAATGGTCGTGTTCGACTGGATGGCCAAATTTTATGTGGTAATATAGAAATGCACTTAAAATCTTCAGACTGGCTTCTACATGGTCACCAAAATGATTCTGCTTATGATAATGTTATATTACATGTTGTTTATGAGCACGATATGGAAATTTTCGTAAATGGAAAAGCATTGCCTGTGCTAGAGTTAAAAGGTAAAATCTCAATTGATTACTTCCCCATATTTCAAAAATTTCAAAATACTAAATCAGATTTTCCATGTGCCACGGAGTTCCCTGAGATTGATAAAATTTACATTGAAAAAATGAAGGAAAGTGCACTTATCCAAAGACTCAATAGAAAATCAGAAAGCCTTGAAGAACTTTATTTACAAACTAATTCTTTTACTTCCACACTGTATGTTTTGGTTTTTAAAGCTTTCGGAAATAAAACTAATGACTTGCCTTTTGTAGAGCTCGCCCATAGATTTCCATACAAGGTTTTTTCAAAATTACCAGTAGAAGATAGTTTTGATTATTTATTTTACATTTCAGGGCTCACTCAAAGATTTGAATCAAAAGAATTTTCTCAAAATATAATTGCCAATTGCAAAAAGTATAATTTAAGACCAATGTCAATTGCAGGGTGGAAGTTTAAGGGTATAAGACATCATTCTTTCCCGCATATTAAAATTTTGCAATTGGCAAGCTTGCTAAATTATTTCAATTTTAATGGAACTTGGATGTCGGATAGCCCAAAGCAAATTGTTAAAGATTTCCATTCTGTGACCAACATTACTTTTAGCAATAGAGATTTTTCAATAAAGAATTTTAATATTTCTAAACATACAATAAATCAAATTTTGATAAATGCAATTTCTGTCTTTATTTATTGGTATGGAAACAAAACGGAAAACGATTCCTTGATATCCAAAGCTGTTGAAATTTTAGAGTACTTGCCAGCCGAAAGTAATAATGTGACTAAAAAATGGAGAAAAATCGGAAATATTTGTAAATCTGCTTACGATTCTCAAGCTTCCTTAGAAATTTATACCGAATTTTGTAGAAAGAAAAAATGCCTCTCATGTGATGTAGGCAACAAACTTTTAGCATCTTGAATATAATTCAGAAAATAGTATTCTTTTTTGAAATGCGCTCTTTTGGAGTCTGTGCTTGGTTGGCTCGCAAACTTGGTATTCGATCTTCAAAGGTTCGCAATGGTTTTATATTTTTGTCATTTGTTGGCCTTGGCTCACCCTTATTAATTTATTTTATTATGGCTTGGATTCTTGAACACAAACATTATTTTAAGCTCGAGCGCAAAAAACGTAGTTCAATATGGGAACTCTAATAAATAAAAAGTCACCTAAAATATTGATAACAGGAAGCAATGGTTTGTTAGGACAAATGCTTGTAGATCTTTTTAATTCTTTAAACATTGATTATTTAGCAACTTCAAAAGGAGAGAATCGAAATCCAAATTGTCCAGAAGCAAATTACGCCAATTTAGATATTTGTAGTTCAGAAGCCATAAATATTTTATTCTCCAAATACCAGCCCTCAGCAATTATTCACACTGCAGCAATTACAAACGTAGATTATTGCGAAGAAAATCAGGCTGAATGTCAAGAAGTAAATGTAACAGCAACTAAATTTCTTTTTGAAGCAGCCATAAATTTTAAAGCACATTTCCAGTTTATATCCACAGATTTTGTTTTTGATGGAGAAAAAGGAAATTATAAGGAAACCGATACCGTATATCCATTGAGTATTTATGGAAAATCAAAAGCTGATGCCGAAAAACTACTTTTAAGTTCAACTTATGACGAATGGTCCATCGTAAGAACAATAATTGTGTTTGGCGAAGCAGAAAATCTGTCAAGATCCAATATTGTACTTTGGGCAAAATCGAGTTTAGAGAATGGAAGTTCCCTAACAATTATAAATGATCAGTTTAGAGCACCAACCTATGCAAAAGATTTAGCCAAAGCTTGTTGGGAAATTATGAACAAGAGTGAAAAAGGAATTTTCCATATTTCAGGACCTGAAACATTTTCCATTTTAGATTTGGTAAAAAGAATTGCAAAACATTTTAATTATTCTACTACAAATATCACAGAAACAGATACCAACTCTCTTAATCAAGCTGCCAAACGACCGCCTCATACAGGATTTGATTTATCCAAAGCAAAAGAAAAATTAAAATACCAACCCATGACTTTCGAAGAAAGTCTAAAAGATTTGTTCGGAAAATAAACACAGACTAAACATCTATAATTTCGGCTCACTTCAGCTCCGCTCAGTGGCCGCAGCTTACTTCGACGACATTCAGTAATCTTTGGGACGTTCAATCAACAATCAGCAATCTGCAATCTGCAATCAGCAATCAGCAATCAGCAATCAGCAATCAGTGAATCTGCAATCCGAAATTTGTAATATTCTTCTATTCTATCACCATTCTCATTAATTATATATATTTTAGCCTTCTTAACAAAAAATTACTATGTCTGATAACAATAATTCGGGTTGGGGATCCAGAGTTGGACTTATTCTAGCGATGGCCGGTAACGCAGTTGGATTAGGAAATTTTCTTAGATTTCCAGTTCAAGCTGTTCAAAACGGGGGAGGTGCATTTATAATTCCTTATCTAATCTGTTTCCTAATTATGGGTATTCCACTTTTGTGGATTGAATGGGCATCAGGAAGATATGGAGGTAATCTCGGAAATCATTCCACGCCTTTCATTTTTGATTCCATGAACAAGCGAAAAATTTGGAAATACATTGGTGTATTCGGGATTTTTACCAACATTGGAGTAGCTGCTTATTATTGTTACATTGAATCTTGGACCTTATCTTATGTTTACCACAGTGTAGCCCAAACTTTTAATGGTTTATCAGATGTTGAAACAAGTAAATTTTTTGAAAATTACACTACTGTTGGATCATCTTCAACTGGAATTCCTTATGAATCTGTCGTTTTTTATATAGTTTGTTTGCTTCTTAATACCTGGATTCTTTCTAAAGGTTTGGGTGGCGTAGAAAAAGTTGCAAAAATTGGTGTGCCACTTTTATTGATATTTGGAGCACTCTTGGCAGTAAAAAGTTTAACATTAGGCACTTCTGGTGCCACACCCGCAAATCCTGATGCCAACGCCTGGGATGGTATAAATTTTCTTTGGACCCCACAATTTAGTAGTCTGCTCGACATGAAGGTCTGGCTCGCTGCGGCGGGGCAGATATTTTTCACCTTATCATTAGGAATGGGAACCATACATTGTTATGCGTCTTACATTAAAAAACGAGATGATATTGCATTAAACTCTTTGTCTGCCGGTTTTACAAACGAATTTGTAGAAGTTGTTTTGGGTTCATTAATCGTTGTTCCAATTGCTGCTGGTTATTTAGGTTTAGATTGGGTAATCAACAATGCAGGATTTGGTATGGCTTTCCAAACAATGCCTTACTTGTTCCAGAATTGGGGTCAGGCGCTTGCTACATTTGCGGGTGTTTGCTGGTTTGGTTTGCTTTTCTTTGCAGGTATAACTTCATCTCTCGCAATGGGAACTCCTTGGATGGGCTTTATGAACGACGAATTTGGTTGGAACAGGAAAAAAGGAGCTTGGTCTTTCGGACTTATAGTTCTAATAATGGGCTTGCCAACAGTGTTTTTCTTCAATGAAGGCGTATTTGATCAGTATGATTATTGGGCAGGAACAGTCTCACTTGTAGTATTTGCACTTTGTGAAATCATATTGTTCGCTTGGATTTTCGGAATGACAAAAGGTTGGGATGAAATAAACAAAGGTTCTGATATTAAACTTCCTAAAATTTACAAACCAATCATTAAATACGTTACTCCGGTAATATTAATTATTGTATTTATTGGAGCACTTATAACTCCAAAAGATAACGATTGGAATGCGGCGTTTAAAAATGGTTGGGAATTAGATGATGGAAGTATCGTTTCTAAATTGACAAATAGAGATATTAAAGTAAATAAAGATTATTTCTCGGATCACAAAGAGTTTGATCAAAATGATGGTATTGTATCAACCATAACTAAAGTTGATTCCACAAAAACCATTAACTTGGAAATAATGGACACTTTGAAATTTTACAGAAATAAATTTGGGCAAGTTAAACAAGCTAAAAATGAGAAAATTTTAAGAAGTCTTGGAAAAGATTATATGTTTTTTGATTCCGTTAGCGTAAGTAAAACCTACACCTTTAAGAATACCGATAAAATAGTTGTTCAAGTAGGTGATGTACTTCATTTAGGAGATAAAATTGCAGAAGGTAAATTTACAAATAACTCATTTTATGTTGTATTGGGAAGAGTTTTATTGTTAGCATTATTCGTTTTCATTTCCATTTTAGTATGGAAAGCAGGTAAAAATAAATTGAAACATCCATGAATACATCCGCATTAATTACATTACTTATTACACATGGACTTGTGACTTTTTTCATGGTGTATTTTTTTAGAAAAGTATTGAAAGCTCCCAAACATGCAGAGCCAGATTCTTTTTCTGAAAACGATGACGAACCCCCGGTTTTAATTACAGGTGAAGAAGAAATCTGATTTTTTCTTTGTTTCTGACAGATCGAGAAGGGGAATTCTTGCCCTTATTTTATTGTTTGTCGTTATAATTTATATTCCTCGAATAATTTATTCTTTGTCGCCAGCTGATGATATTACTTTTAGTCGTCAAGTTATTCAAGAGCAAAACAACAAGTTTCAAGATTTTAAGAACACTCAAAAAAAAGCATCTTATTCCAAAAAAAAGAAAACTTATAATAGACCAAAAAATAAGTTTGATCCTAACATTTATGAAAAAAGTGAATGGATGCAACTCGGACTTTCAGAAAAACAAGCTTTAAGTGTTTTGACATTTTCTAAAAATGGAATTTACAGCCAAGAACAAGTTCAAAAAATATTTGTAATTCCCGAAGAACTTTATGTTTTAATAAAAGACTCTTTAATTTTTCCAGTCAAAGAATCTAAAGTAAATAATTATCCAACCAAAACTGAAAAAACCATTATCTCGGTCAACGTTAATAACGCTACTTTAGAAGAATTGCAAAAAGTAAAAGGAATCGGACCTTTTTACTCAAAACAAATTATTAAATACAGAGATCAATTGGGAGGATTTAATAGTAAGTCTCAACTTATGGAAGTTTGGAAAATGGATCAAGAAAAATACGATGGTTTCGAAGAATATATTACAATCGACAACAAACTTACAAAGCTTAATATCAATACGGTAAAAGTTGAAGAGTTGAAAAATCACCCTTACATAAATTGGAATCTTGCAAATGCAATCATTAAGTACAGAGATCAACACGGTGACTTTAAAAATTTAGAAGAATTAAAAGAAATTAAAATTTTAGACGCAGAAACTTTCATTAAGATAAAACCTTATTTAACTTTGTTGCCATGACTGATTTAGTTCAAAGAATAGAAAATGCAATAAGAGACGTACCTGATTTTCCCAAAGAAGGAATTGTTTTTAAAGACATCACTCCAATAATGTTAGATCCCAAACTTTCTGATGATATTATAAATGCCCTGGTAGAGCAATTTCGCAACAGCGATTTAGATGCCATTGCAGGTATAGAAAGTAGAGGTTTTTTATTCGGTTATCCTTTGGCTATTCGTTTGGGTCTTCCTTTTATTTTAATTCGCAAGAAAGGAAAATTGCCTTACACAAAAATAAGTCATGATTATGATTTGGAATATGGCAGTGCAACAATCGAAATGCATACCGATGTTATACAAAAAGGAAATAAAGTTTTAATTCACGATGATTTACTTGCAACGGGAGGTTCTGCTTCTGCTGCGGCTGAATTAATTCTTAAATGTGGAGGCGAAATTGCAGGATTTAACTTTTTGGTAAATCTTTCTTTTTTAAATGGTAACGATAAATTATCTAAATATTCCAATAATATCACGAATTTAGTATCCTATTAACTTACGACAAAAGATAAAAAAATAATTATGAATTTTGACATGAATGAAAACCAAAATCTAATCACTCAAATGATTAAAGATTTTGCTGATAAAGAAATCCGACCTAAAATGATGGAATGGGACGAATCTCAAGAATTTCCAGTTTCGGTCTTTAAAAAGTTAGGAGATCTTGGTTTAATGGGGGTTTTTGTACCTGAGGAGTATGGCGGATCTGGTTTTGGTTACGATGAATATATTACAGTGATTTCTGAAATCTCAAAAGTATGTGGATCAATTGGACTCTCTGTTGCTGCGCACAATTCTCTTTGCACTGGTCATATTTATTACCACGGTTCTGAAGAGCAAAAGAAAAAATACTTACCAAAATTAGCGAGCGCTGAGCATATTGGTGCTTGGGGACTTACAGAAACTGGTACAGGATCAGATGCAGGTGGAATGAACACAACTGCGGTAAAAGACGGCGATTTTTATGTGCTGAACGGATCTAAAAATTTCATTACACATGCTATTTCTGGCGATGTAGCTGTAGTAATTGCAAGAACAGGCGAAAAAGGAGATTCTCACGGAATGTCTGCATTTATTATTGAAAAAGGAACTCCTGGTTTCTCATCAGGAAAAAAAGAAAATAAATTGGGCATGCGTGCCTCAGAAACGGCCGAATTAATATTTGATAATTGTCGGGTTCCAGTAGAAAATTTAATTGGCGAAGAAGGTAAAGGATTTATGCAAGCAATGAAAGTTTTGGATGGCGGACGTATTTCTATTGGAGCACTTGCTTTGGGAATTGCAAAAGGCGCTTTTGATGCTTCTGTGAAATATTCTAAAGAAAGAGAACAATTCGGGAAACCTATTTCTCAATTTCAGGCAATAGCATTTAAATTAGCAGATATGGCAACAAAAATTGAAGCTGCTGAATTATTGCTGTATCAAGCTGCATTTCTAAAGAATACGGGTAAAAATTTAACCAAAGAATCGGCATTTGCAAAATTGTATGCATCAGAAATTGCTTGCCAAGTAGCCAACGAAGCAGTGCAAATTTTTGGAGGATATGGCTATACGAAAGATTTCCCAGTGGAGAAGTTTTATAGAGACGCAAAACTGTGTACAATAGGCGAAGGAACATCAGAAATACAAAAATTAGTAATTTCTCGAGAAATTTTAAAGGATTAATTGTTTATAAAATATTCTTTGTATATTTGCAATCCAAAATTGAGATAAATAAAAATTAAGATATGTTAATAATACCTGTAAAAGAAGGAGAAAACATCGAAAGAGCTCTTAAGAAATACAAGAAGAAATTCGATAAAACTAATGTAATGCGTGAATTGCGCGGAAGAAAAGAATTCATTAAACCATCGGTTACAAACCGTCAAGGTAGAATTCGCGCAGCTTACAAACAAAAAATGCAATCTCAAGATATTTAAATTGATCTT
>JBBSUQ010000001.1:0-41817 GCA_038234235.1 Flavobacteriales bacterium | reverse complement strand
GATAGTTTTTTTTGATAACTTTCTATCCAGTTTAAAAGATATTAATCAATCATGGACTTATAATGCTGGCAATCATTCATCTTATAAGGTCTCAAAGGAAAATGAATTATTCAAATTTTCAAAAATTAAAGGCCACTCCACTTTGCCAAAAACATTTTATTTCAAGAAATATCCCAGTATTTTACCAAAAGATTTTAGATATTATGCAGTGCAAGGATTTGATAGATGGGGCACGTCTGAAATAGAAATTTTTAAAAATGACAGCGTTAATGTACGATTATATGAAAATATATACCGCAATTCTGAATTAAAAATGGATAAACTAAATTCTACCGATAAATTATTTATTAATTCATTCATTCATTAATGCCATCTGCGACAATAGGTATGATACGCTTTCAATCTCGGGAATAATAATATGTGGTGTTAATCATGATGAAAATTTGGTATACAATGATAGTTTGTTTCAATACAATCTTTATTTCCATCAAAAAGTAACAGGTGGAATATTATTAGAATATTTACGTTCCCAAGTCACAGAGGCAAATGTGGTTCAAGACTCAAATGTAAATCGTAAACTAGAGCAAGATTGGAATCAATTTGAAATGAAAAAATTTAATCACTTGCCAAGAGCTTTTAAATCGACTTTAATATATTGATAACGTGAAAACTTTTTTAATTTATTTATTTTGTTCTTTCTCAGTCTGCGTCTTTTCACAGTTAAAAATTGATGAATCCAAGTTTGCAGCCAGAAGAGATAGTGTGCTTAAAAATACTGATTTCGGAAGTGTTTATATTACAAAAGATACTTCATTAAAATATTATAAGTGGTTGAACCCAAGTCAATTTAATGAAGAAATTTTAGTTGAAATCTATAACGAGAATTTCGAAAAAGGTTTTGCAAATCAAAAAGAAACAGAATATAGACAAATACACAAAAATCCACTTTTAGGCAATTGGAGTTCCTTGTATATTTTTGAAAATAAATTGTATGTCTATTCGCCCTCAGATTGGATAGCAAACCAAACTCTTATTGTATGTGATTCTGCTTTTTATTCTATTCAATCAGATTATAGCATACAATATATTCAAAACTGTAAAAGAATATCAGAAACCGAATTTGAATGTGTTTTAATTGATGCGAATGAATTTGTGTGTAATTTGAACGTAAATTTTATTGATACAGAAAAAAATATTTCACTTTGGACTTATAAAAATAATGACGGCATTCGCCTCGAACTAAAAGTAAAATCTTTGCATGTAAAAGATTACCCAATGATTGTCAATGACTGCTTAGATAGAAAATGTATCCAAGAATTTAATTTTGATGAACTTGATTTTCAAAAAGTTAATGATGCTTATTTGAGAAGTTTATGAATTTTTTACTGCTTTATTTTTAACCGCAGTAAATTACTTTCTAATTGAGATAAACGTTATTTCAAATATGTTCATTATCTTTTGTTTCGTTTGGATCAAGCCAAAAGAAAATAAACTCCCATCACTCCGCCAAAACTTCATTCACTCTATTCGGACAAGTTGCGCAAAACTCTGTATGCAGCGGCTTATTATCCATTACTTGAAATGGAATTCCGAATTCTCCGTAGAAAAGTTTACACCAATCTTCCGGAGAAAGTCTTTGTCGGGCTTCCATTAACAATTTATGAAATTCTATTTCGAATACAACAGTGGTCGAATTACTCAAGTAAGACGAATGTGTGTAAGCTAACGGCAAATAGAGCTTTAATACTTCGTCGTCATACAGGTAGTCTTGACACAAACCAATTGCTAAACTAATGTTTTTAAAATAACAAGCTAGTTTGCCCAAGGCTAATACCGTTTTTGGATTGAGCTGATCCGTATTTCTATAATATTCAACAATTTGTATCAAACTACGGCTTACAATATCGTTGTATTCAAAAAGTAATTCTGGATCAATTTTTTCGCATAAGATATTTATGACGTTTAAATTGGCTTTAGCAACATTCAGTTTAAAATCTGGATCTAATTCATACCAATTTAAAAGCAGGTTTAGTCTGTCAAATGCTTTTTCAATTTCTGGACTCTCGACAGTTAACTTAGCTTTTTTGTTCCGAATTTTTTCCACTAAAAGGCAGGCTGATAAATAATGAAATTCTGGACTTAAATGTTCTGCCGCGCCACACATTGCAAAAACACTTTCTACCTTAGATTCTAGCTTTGATCTTTCAGTATTGTCTACGCTGTCTTTTAAAATATTATAACGATAAAATGCCACATCGTGATCCAATGAATGCGGATAACCACTTTCTATTTTTGGTAATTCAATATTTAGAAATTCTTTGTTTGTCAAGGTATCCACTGTACTAAAATAATATGCTTTTTCGTAAATTTTCTCTAGTGTTTCCACATTTTTACACTCTAATTTTCCCCTTTGGTTTTTTTTGAACAATGCATTTATATCCCTAACCACGTAATAATTGGCATTTTGTGGATTTAAATCTCTCACACCCAAAATTTCTATCTTAACCTTTCGTTCTTGCTTGAGTATTTCTGACGGTCGTTCATTTTTAGGATCATTCAAATATGCCGATATTTCTGACTTACTGAGGGAATATAAAAACTTCCATTTAAAATTATCTTTCACATTTGCATAAAAGTGATCCCATGCCACCTCAGAGTTTAATTCTATTTCGGTAGCATTAGTGGTAAGTAATTTCACATCTGCTAGAATTTTATCTGCGCGTTTTTGATGCAGTATCTCATTTCCAGCAGCATCGCCTTCTACGGAAGAAAATCCATCAATTTTTATATCGGTAATTCTAAGATTTTTCACCCTGTATTTGGCAATTATGGCATCCAATTCTTTGCTAGAAGTAACGGTTGAACCGGCCTCGTAAAATAATTCCATTGTGTCTTTAAAATATTCAAGCTCAAATTCATAATCATTTACTGGAATTGGCGGATAATAAGGAACTTCCAACATTTCAGTAGTCAACTCACCAGGATAATTTGTTAGAAACACAAAATGACAGATTTGTTTGTTGTGGATATACATCAAATTATGATTCCACCAAGATTGCATGTCTTTTGGAACTTTTCCAAGTTTAATTTCAAAATATTTTGAGTCAAAATTTACAAGTTTATACCTTCCAAATCTCTTGAAAAACGACACACTATCTGCTTTCAATAAATAAGAAACAAACTTAATATCTTTTCTTTTTTTACGTTTCTTAAATCCCTTCATTAAATCGTTTCGGTATACAGGTTCTAAAATTCTGCCCGAAGTTCTTTTTTTTCCATTCCTCCTACTCGCTTCGTTGTCATAGGCCGGATTTCCGCAGGCAAAGGCATCAAATGGTACAAGCTCAATGGCGAATCCATCGTATTTGTTTTGAATAAGATTTTTAACAAAATCAGATTCTTCCACCCTGAGAATGAAATAATTTTTAGCTACCCGCACCGACATCGTGGGATATTGTTCCCAATCTTCCCTACATTCCTCGCATTTCTCTTTTTTATCGTAGCGAAGTTTAAAAGGATAAGACAAATCTTGCGGTATGTTTGCCAACAAAAGACTCATGGAGTCTTGATTTATATCTGTGTATGGAAAGAAAGATTTATTTTCTTCGAAAGTAAAAGTGTATATAACCATGGCAAATTTCTGAACTGCATAAATTCTTTTTAGAACCGTATCTGCTTCAATTGCCAAACCTGTAATCTGATAATCGGGAGTAATAATGTTTTGAAAATGTCCTTTGGATTTTATCCAAGAAAAAACTAAACATCGGGCTATTTCCTTGTAACTATCTGTTTTAAATATCTTGCCTTTAACATCCACCAAGGCATTATAAGGAGTGAAAACGATATTTTCTCCCACCAAATAAGATTTCGGTGCACCATAAAAATTAGCTCTGTCTTGGGGAGTTTTAAAATCTTTAAATTCTATTTCTTCATGGCTCAACTCACCTTTTTTAACCAAATATTGAGCATGATGGTTTGCGGCTACATACAAAATTGAGTCATTATAAAGTGGCGGTAAATTGTGCGCAATTCTGGTAGAATCGATAAGTGTTTTTACTTCGTGTTCCAATAATTTATTATTAAAATTCGAAACATCAATTTGAGCTTGGCAAAAATCAAAACCATTAAAAATTAATAGAAAAATTAATATAGATTTGGCAAGCATAGAGTTAAGATTATATCTAGATTTTAAGAATTTGCTTTCAAAAATAGGAAAATATTATGTTGTAAGTGAATTTAAAATTCTGAGATAAATTAATCTGTAAACTTTTTTAGGACGGGTCAAGGGTCAAAAATGTGTGACTTGATCTAAAATTTTCCATCCTCCTTAATCCTCCCTCGAGGGAGGAGACAGACCCTCACTTAAATAATTTGTTTATTCTGGCCAATAGCCAAATTACAAATCTGTAATCTGCAATCTGCCAATTGCAGTTCACAATTTCTTATCTTTGAAAAAAAGAATTAACTATGTACGGAAAATTACAAGATCATCTCTCCAAAGAACTTGAACAAATTAAAGAAGATGGGATATTTAAAAAAGAACGGATTATTATCACTCCACAAGGTGCAAAAGTTAAAGTGCAATCGGGCGATGAAGTTATCATTATGTGCGCCAACAATTACCTCGGATTGAGTTCTCATCCAGAAGTTGTCAGCGCCGCTAAAAATGCTTTAGATTCTCATGGTTACGGTATGTCGTCAGTAAGATTTATTTGTGGAACTCAAGATATTCATAAAGAATTAGAAGCAAAAATAGCTAAGTTTTACGGTACAGAAGACACGATATTGTATGCCGCCGCTTTTGATGCAAATGGTGGCGTTTTTGAACCTTTATTTGGCGAAGAAGATGCTATAATTTCCGACGAATTAAACCATGCTTCAATTATTGATGGTGTTAGATTGTGCAAAGCTCAAAGATACCGCTACAAACATTCAGACATGAACGATTTGGAGGAACAATTGAAAAAAGCCCAAGACCAGAGATTCAGAATAATCGTTACGGACGGAGTTTTTTCCATGGATGGTGACATCGCAAAAATGAATGAAATTTGTGACTTAGCTGATAAATACGATGCGCTAGTGATGACGGATGAATGTCACTCAGCTGGATTTATCGGTAAAACTGGTAGAGGTGTTCCTGAATACCATAATTGCATGGATCGAGTTGATATTATAACTGGAACCTTGGGCAAAGCATTGGGCGGCGCTATGGGCGGTTACACAACTGGTAAGAAAGAAATCATTGAATTGCTAAGACAAAGATCTAGACCTTATTTGTTCTCAAACTCCTTGGCTCCCGCAATTGTAGGTGCGTCAATAAAAGTGTTTGATTTATTAAGCTCTACAACAGAATTACGCGACAAGTTAGAAGAAAATACCAAATATTTCAAAAAGGCAATTATAGAAGCTGGATTTGACATAAAACCCGGAGATTCTCCAATTGTTCCAATTATGTTATACGATGCAGCCCTTTCTCAAAATTTTGCCGATAAATTATTAGAAGAAGGAATTTATGCAATAGGTTTTTTCTATCCAGTAGTTGCAAAAGGCGCGGCTCGTATCCGTACGCAAATTTCTGCCGCACACAGTATCGCCGATTTGGACAAGGCCATTGCAGCATTTGTGAAAATTGGGAAAGAACTAAAGGTAATAGATTAAAATAAAAAAGTTACTATAATCAAAAAGCGACTCTCCGGGAGGAGGGCCGCTTTTCTTTAACCTAACCACTATTCACTGAAAAAGATCTTTATATATTGTATTCTATATTTCTTTTTTAATCATCTCGTTGAAGACTTAGTCACTTAAGACAGTGTAAAATTAATTTTAATTTCACTACTTAAACTATCATTTAAAACTAAAATATTGCGTCTTTTGTAATCTATTCTTCTTGCTTTCTTTCTTTTAATCTTTTAATCGATTTATTATTCTATTTCATGGCGAAAATACCTTCATTTGTCTATTAGATACCAAAATAATTATTGGAATCCTAACACTTAAAATTGTGTAGAAATTTTTGATTAATTTAAATATTGCTACGGTATTTCACTTTTAGTCTTCTGTATAAATTAACTTTCATATTATGCGTAATAAGGTAAAGACTCGGAATAATAACCAATGTTAAGAATGTTGCGAAAGTAAGCCCAAAGATTATAGTCCAAGACATTGGTGCGAAAAATGCATTGTTATCACCACCAAAATAAATTTTAGGATTGTAAGTTGAAAGAAAACTTCCAAAATCTATATTAAAACCAATTGCCAAAGGTATAAGACCTAAAATTGTAGTAATCGCAGTTAGCAATACTGGTCGCAACCTTGTTTTTCCAGCTTCAATTATCGCAGCAACTACATCTTCTTTTGGCAAATGATCAAACTCACCCAACTTTAACTCTTCGCGCTTTTTCATTCTTAATGAATTCGTAAAATCTATTAGAACTATCGCATTGTTTACTACAACTCCGGCCAGAGAAATAATTCCAATCATTGTCATGATAATTACGAAATCTTGTCTTGAGATAACCAATCCTAACAACACGCCAATAAGCGATAACATTACAGTAAGCATAATGACAGCTGGAGCAGAATAACTGTTGAATTGGGCAACTATAATTAGTAAAATCATAAATACGGCAATTAATAAAGCTTTACTCAAAAACGCCATTTCTTTAGCTTGCTCTTCTTGCTCGCCACCAAATTTATAAGTGAATTTGGGATCCAATTTATCTGCTTTTATATATTGATCGATGGTTTTTTTAACTGCTGCCACAACTTCATTTGCATTAAAACCTTCCACAACATTACTTAAAACACTAACAACTGGCACTTGGTCTTTACGAATTACAGCAGAAAAAGAAACACTTTCCTTAGGATCTTCGATCACCGAACGAATTGGGATATTTAAAAGTTTTCCTTCATTGTTTCTAAAAATTAATTCTTGATCTAATAATGCATCAAGACTTTCTCTATTTTTTTGATTGAATCTTACAACAATATCATAAGTCTCATCATTCAAAGTATAGGTAGAAATATCTTGTCCCAAAAGTGCTTTTCTAATTGCTTGACCAACCTGCATTGTAGAAGAATTCAATTTTCTAATTTGGTTTCGGTTTACTCTAATCGGAATTTCTTGTCGGCTGGCATCAACATCCAATTTCAATTTTTCAACTCCTTTAATTTGTTTTCTATCAAGATATGTTTTCAAATCATTGGCTTGTAAAATAAGATCTTTATAATCACCTCTACCTGACAATTCAATATTAATTGGTGCACCAGTTGGTGGCCCGTTTTGATCTTTGGCAACACTTACTTCAACTTCAGCAGTAAACATATTTCTTGTTTTCTCCTGAATTTTTTTCATAATGATACTTGTAGCAAAACCCTTTCTAAATTGAGATTCTACAAAGTTGACTGTCAATCGTGCTTTGTTAGGAGTGTTACCATTTGATACTCCTTGGGCAGGATCAGAAGTTCCATCTCCAACTTGAGAAATAATCGATTGAATTAACTGTTCTTCTTTTGGTATGCCAACAGTATCTTTAAGATATGGATCTAATATTTTATTGATTTCACTTTCCAATTTTAAAGTAGTTTCATTCACAACTTTTATATCTGTTCCGATTGGATATGAAACAAAAACATTAATGTAATTTGGTTCTCCATCGGGCATAAAAATTACTTTCGGAGGAAAAACTATCATTAAAAATATTGAAACTACAAACAGTCCAATGGTTCCAAATAAAAATTTACGTGGATTTTTGCCAGCAACTGCATAAGTAAGAAAGCGCCCATACCTTGCTTCCATTTTCGGCAATGCATTGTTTTGAAACTTAGTGGCAGCCGGCTTAAATATATAATGATTTAGTAGCGTAAAAATTGCAATTATAATTAAAAGATTACCTAAAACAAAAACTTGTAAAATCAAAAATATAATTCCAACTGATCCTAAAATTATTGCCATTCTGTTGGTTTTTTTATTAGTCGAAACTTTCTCTTCCAACTTCATAAAAGAAACGGCAAGAACTGGGTTTATAACCAAAGCAACAAATAACGATGATCCCAAAACCACAATTAAAGTTATCGGTAAATATTTCATAAATTCACCCATTATACCCGGCCAAATAGCCAATGGAATAAACGCAGCAACAGTGGTCGCCGTTGATGATATAATTGGCCATGCAACTTCTCCTACTCCTGCTTTAACAGCTTGAATAATGGGCAAACCGTCAGATAAGTTTCTATAGATATTTTCAACAATAACAATTCCATTATCTACCAACATTCCCAAGGCGAGTACTAATGAAAACAAAACCATTACATTTAAAGTAACTCCCGCAGTATTAAGAATTAAAAATGACATGAGCATAGACAAAGGAATTGCAATACCAACAAAAAGTGCATTTCTTAATCCTAAGAAAAACATTAAAACGCCAACAACTAATAGAATCCCCATGTATATTGAGTTCTCTAAATTGGAAACCATATCGCGGGTTTGGTTGGACTGATCGTTTGTTATTGAAACAATTACATTGCTTGGTATTGTTCCATCTTTGTGGGCTTCTGCTAAAATTTCTTTGATTTTGTCTGAAGCATCCAATAAATTTTTACCCGATTGTTTTTTCACATCGAGCATTACAACAGTATTTCCAAATTCACGTGCATAAGAAGTTGTGTCACCGTTACCAAAAAATACTTCGGCAATATCTTCTAAATGAACTGGCAAATAGTCATCTTGTTTAACTACAATTTGTTTTAATTCATCTGCATTTTTAAATTCACCTTCAATTCGTATTGTTTTGCGCATTCCATCCATTAAAATCTCACCTCCCGGAATAGTTTGATTTTCAGATGCAACTGCATTTTGTATATCATCTAAAGAAACATTTACTGCCTGTGCTCTAATTGGATCTACCTCAATACGCATTTCTTGCGTTTGAACTCCTCTCAAATCTACTTCATTAATTTCTGCTAAATCTTCAATTCTATCTTCTAATTCTTCAGCAATTCGTTTTAATTTAACTGGATCGGCTCCTCGTAAATTCACATTCAAAATAGGTAACTTACTAGGATCCATTTCAAAAATATTCGGTTCAATAGGCAAATCAGGAAAGTCGGTTTTAGTTCTTGCTTTGTCAATTGCATCTTTCACTTTTTGCAAGCCTTCATCAACGGGCATTTTAAAGTCGAATTTTACACGTATTGTAGCATATCCGTGAACTGCATTTGAATTAATTTCATCAACCAATTTCATTCCTGCAAGTTCTGTTTCTATAGCTTCAACTATTTTCTTTGACATGTATTCAGGGGAAGAACCAGGTTTTGCTACACCAATGTATATTTCGGGTATTGCTATTTCAGGAAACTGTTCCTTAGGCATACTTGAGTAAGCACCCAATCCTGCAAGAATAATTATTATTCCTATTAAAAATACTGTTTTTCGGTTAGTGACTGACCAAGATGACAAGCCAAAACCTTTGCTTTTATTTTCCATTACTGTGTCTTTTCTTTTTGATAAATAGAATTATTATTTGATACGCACCACGTCTCCATTTATCAAATTATTTCCTCCTTGAGAAACAATTAAATCTCCTTCTTTTAGTTCGCTAGATTCAATGTAAGCTTTGCCTTCATACTTACTTATTACCTTAACCGCAACCTGTTTTAATTTGTATTCTTTATCTTTAATCTTCACCGCTATAAAGACATAATCTTCGTTGTTTTGATTTTTAAGAATCGCCTTAGAATCAATTATTTTAGCATTGTCAAATTTCAAATCTGTTATTCTTAATTCTGCTAACATATTAGGAATTAATATTTTATTGTTTTTTATCGTACTCATTATTCTAAAAGTACGGTTGGTTGGTTCTATATAAGCTCCCATGTATGTAACTCTTTGATGCAAAACGGTATCTCTAAAATTCGGAAAAGAAATATCGACAGGAGTTCCCAATCTTATGTGCGCTAGGTGTTTTTCTGAAATATCTGAAGTTATATCAATCGTAGAACCATTTACCAAACGTAAAACTGGCGTTTGCGGACCTGCCATTTGTCCGTCCTTGGCAAAAATCTTATCTACTATGCCCGAAAATGGTGCTTTAACAATCGATTTTCCTCTTTGAGTTTGTAAACTTCTCATGCTTGCCTTAATAGAATTTACCTGACTTTTTGCCTGCTCTAAATCAAATTCAGAACCTACTCCTCTATTTTTCAATTCTTGCTGTTTGCCAAGCATATATTCTGCATAATCTAATTTAGTTTGCAACTCATTAAGATTCGCACTTATAATACTTGCGTCAATGCTTGCCAAAGTTTGACCTTGAGATACTTTTTGACCTTCTTTTACATAAACTTTAGTGATAACTCCATTTGCCTCTGAATTTAAAATTACATCTTGATCTGTAGTTACATTTCCTTGAGTGATAATTTTATGTTCGTATAATCCAACAACTAAAGTGTCCATTTCAACAAGAGGCTTTAAGTTTGTTTCGTCCTTAGATTCTTCATCTCCCACTTCTATTTCACCACCGCAAGATTGAAGTGTAGCTATTATAATTGATGCAATTGCGAAAATATAAACTGATTTTTTCATGTTATTTTTTTTGTCTGTGATATTAATTATTTGGTAAAATATTATTGAACAACTTATCAATGTTTAATTGAGCTAGCAAAACATCAATTGATGCAGAAACATATTCAGTTTGTGCCATCATAAGTTGATTGTATTTTTGTGTAACTTCTACTGCTGTTGCACTTCCTATTTCTCTTTTGATTGTGGCATTCTGATAAATCGTAGTTGCCAATTTTAAATTTGCTTCTTGCAAAACCATTCTTTGTTGTGCCGAATATAAATTGTTTTTAAACTGAATTTCTTGTGCTTTTAAGGTTTGTTCATAATTAGACAAGTCATTTTCAGCCTTGAGAACGTTAACCTTTGCCTGCTCTATTTTATTATATCTCTGCAAACCAGAAAAAACGGGAATTGATAGTGAAAGTCCGTAAAAGGTCTGGGGGAACCATTTTTTATCACTATCCAAAAAATTAAATTCATTTCGGTAAGCGTTATAAGTATGTTGAAAAAAGCCATTTAAACTTGGCAAATTGGCGGCTTTATCATTTTTCAACGTATATTCAGTTACCATTACTTGTTTTTCCAATAAACTATAAGTTATATTTTGTTTCACATCATTTTTAGTTGCAATGCTAGCCGTTTTTCCCATTAATTCATTAACATTTTCTGTTACCACAATTTCTTGTTCTATGGGATAATTCATTGCCAGTTTTAGCATCGTAAGCGAATTTTTGTATTGCAAATCAGCATTCAACTGAGCATTTTTTGTGGTTAAAACACTGTAATTTAATTGGTCAATTACTTCTTGTGTAATCATTCCTAATTCTAGATAATTTTGTTGCTCTTTTACTATCTTTTCAGTAGTCTGGACCATAGAATCTAAAAAAACTAAATTGGCTTTTGCTACTGTTGCCATTTCATACGCCTGAATCACACTAAACAAAACTTCTTCTTTTGTTTGTTGAGAATATGTTTGTTGCAACTCCACATAAAATTTAGAAACTTGTAATGCTATCAAATAAGATCCATTAAAAATTAACTGTGAGGCTTTCAAAGAACCACTTGAAGAAAATTCTGTTCCAGCTCTAAATGAAATTGTTGATCCTGCAGGTGCATTAGGATTAATAAAACCTGCATCTACTACTTGAACTGGAATATTTAAAAAGTGAGTAAATGCTCCTTCCAAATTCACTTGAGGCAAGCCTATTCCCCTGGTTTCTTTGACTATCAAATCAGCATTTTGTAAGTCTAATTCAGAATTTTTTACTTTAAAATTATTTTCTAAAGCATATTGTTTTGCAGTCTCCAAAGTAAAACTTTGTTGTGCAAAGCTTTTGACACCTATAATTAGGAAAAATATGGGTATCCAGGGTTTTAATTTATTCATTTTCATCTTTATTAATTCTATCAATTAAATATTCAATACCTTTTTCTGTTGCCAAAGCACGGACATGATTTCTCATTAACTCTTTGAAAAGAATTTGATAGTCATTAATTAACATTTCTCCAGCCAAAATTGCGCTTACCAAAACAAGGTAGAATTGTGCAGATATTTCTACATGGACATTTTGTCGGTATAAACCTTCTTTTATTCCTGTAACGGTATTTTCCTCAATTTGAAGTCTTATGTGATTTTGGCGAAAAGCATTCATCTTTTGCCATGCAGTAGGATGGTATTTCTGCATGTCATAAAATACCGATGGATGAATAGTTGCAAATTGTTGACGAACCATCTTATTAATCAAAAATAATTCGTCTATCGCATTAACACTATCTTTTTTGGCAGCGTTACATTCTTCGAAATTCATATTTAATTTGGCGTCTATTATTTTGTTTACCAAATCATTCTTATCTGCGAAATATTTATAAAGGGTTTTTTTGGATACTGCCATTTCTCTAGCAATATCATCCATCGTAACACTTTTTATTCCAAATCGCATGAAAATACGAGCCGCATTTTGTAGAATTTCAATTTCTTTTTCTTCCATGGGCACAAAATTAACACAAAAAATGTATCGGGAACGAAAAATGTATTAAAAGTTTCCTAAGTTTATATTAAATTTTGGTTTAATTTTGTGGGAATGACATCAGCAAATTTCATAGAGCTTTATACAGATGGAGCTGCAAAAAACAATCCGGGCAGAGGTGGTTATGGTATTGTTTTAAAATTTGGAGATAAAGAAAAGCGAATGTCTGATGGGTTTCAGCTCACAACGAATAACCGAATGGAACTTTTGGCGGTGATAGTAGGTTTGGAAAGTATTAAAAATAGAGATATTCCTGTTAAGGTTTTTTCAGATTCAAAATACGTAATTGATTCTATTTCAAAACAATGGGTGTTCTCTTGGGTTAAAACTGGATTTAAAAAGAAAAAGAACAAAGATTTGTGGTTGCGTTTTCTTAAAATCCATCCCTTAGTAAAAGCGGAATTTATATGGGTAAAAGGCCATGCAGGAAATTATTATAATGAAATTTGTGATGTACTGGCTGTCAATGCAGCAGAAGGAAAAGACTTAAAAGTGGATCAAGGATATATTGAAAATAAAGCGGAAGAAAGTTTATTCTAATTTTTCGGCTGCTTTGATGGTATGTTCATACAAGCTTTAAAGAAGGTGTAAACCAAAGGATGTGGTAATTCTCGCGTAGAACTTATTTGTGGACAAAACCCACATGCAACTAAAAACTCATTTGTTTTGGACGAAATTATTTCTGGTTCTTCAAATTCATTGTTCGCCTCAATGTCAACCAAATCTTTTTGCAAAGCATCTATAAGCTGAGGATAAAGACTAAAACGTGCAGAACTTAACTCAATATTAGAATGACTTTCATATAATTTTTTCATTTCTTTGCTTAGAGGATGAATTTCAACTTTCTGAAATTGCTCTCCGCTCACCAAATTATCTGAAACCAATTTCTCTTGGTATGGATTTAAGTTATTGTGGGCTATTAATACTTCTATAAACGCCTTAAAACTTTCACCGGTTAAAAGAGCTGGAACATTAGATTTTAGAATATTATCACAAATTCCATTTAAGAAAAAAGAATTTTCAAACGGACCAGGAGCAAACCAAATACCATCGTACTGCAAAAAGTGATTGGGTTTGAAAGTAATGGCTTCAGCAATTTTTATCCAATAATAAGATATGTCAACTTCTAGGAACAAACTTGCATGATCAATAGCCAGATTAGTAGCCTGATGTGAATAGTAAGTGAAATTGTAATCACCAATTACGGCTATTTTTAAACTTTCGCTCATGTATTGAGTTCAATAATAAAAAAAAAGCCGCTTCAAAACGAAACGGCTTCAATATTTTATCAATTTTTAACGTCTGTAATAACCTTCGAAAACACCATTTGTAATCTTCAATGAATCCGTAGATGCTAAATCTCCTGGGATAACCATTCTGTAAACTGTACATTCAAAGTTACATTTGAATTTACTGTAGTCGCCTGTTTCGTCAGATTCTTGTTTAATTTGAGAAAATGTAACGGTTTTTAAACTATTTGTAGTATCAACAGAATTCCAGATTCTACCTAAACCATCTCTGTACTCAACCATAAAACCATCCACTGCATTTAATGTGTATGGAGGGATTAAATTCATATTAAAAAAAGAATTGAACTGAGTTAATGGTGGATTTTCTGAAGACGTTGCATCATAATATAAATTTCCCAAACCTAATTTCATATAAGGTGTAACTTGCTCTGATCTTATTGTGCTATAATAAATTGCATAAGATTGACCACCAGCAGGAAGAATTGTTTTCGCTTTTGTTGAGTGACAATCATAGTCATCAACGTTTTGCGTATATTCTACTTCACCAGTATTAATATTACCTTTAAAATGGGCGTATAAATCTACCTTGGGTGTTGGGGCTGGAACAACTTCATGTTTATTGCATCCAATAATCAATAAAAGTGCTGTAGCAGCTATAGTTGAGTTTAACAATTTCATATTCTAGTATGTTTTAATTTAAAATATCTTATAAAAATACGTAAAATAACCTAAATGGTTGCCTCTACTTGAATATTTTGGTTGATTGAATGAATTTATGCCCGTATTTGTCGAACATTTTGAATTTCAGAATTATAATTAACTGTAATTTCAGATAATTCATCACTCTGATTTTTCCAAAAATAATAGTTACTCTCAGTGCCAAAAATTGGCAAAGTTTCAAAAGATATATCCGAATTTGATGTATTGACTTTATCCAAATCATTTAATACTCGATTTAAACCGTGCATTGGCAACATTAGTTCACTGTTAAATCGCAAATGATTTTCGCGCACCTCCCCTTTTATCAAAACATGACTGTCTGTAGATTGAAAACTAATCTCTGAAATTTTAATTGTTACATTTGAATTTTTCATAATGCTTATTTTTAATGCTTATCTTGAATCCTCAATTCTTAATTACGATGAATTACGATGCAAAGATTGCGCCAGCACAACGTAATCTATTTACGTTCTACTTTTTATTTTCAAAATCTCTATTTTATTTTTAATTTCAAGGCCAAATAATAATATTGTATGAAATATCATCAATTACCAAATAAACTCTTTATAAAGAACAGAAAAAACTTTATGAAAGCCATGAAAGGCAATAGTTGTGCAGTTTTTAATTCAAATGACATTTACCCGACAAGTGCAGATGGTTCATTGGCTTTCAGGCAACACAGTGATATATTATTTTTGTCAGGAGCCGATCAAGAAGAATCAATTCTTGTTTTATCGCCCAATGCCAGCAACCCAAAGCATCGTGAAATTTTATTTCTAAAAGAAACAAATGAGCACATAGCTATTTGGGAAGGTGAAAAATATTCAAAAAAACAAGCAACTTCTGTTAGTGGAGTTGAAACTATATATTGGCTGAATCAATTTGACACTATTTTTAAACAAATAATGGGTGAAGCTGATACTTTATACATCAATACAAACGAACATCTTAGAGCAAATAATGATGTTCAAACAAGGGAAGATCGTTTCATAGTAGAAATTATAAAAAAATATCCCGCACATGCACTCGCCAAAAGTGCTCCAATATTACACAAATTAAGATCTATTAAAGATTCTATAGAAATTGATTTGATTAAACAAGCCTGCGATATTACTGAAAAAGGATTTAGACGCTTATTGAAATTTGTGAAACCTGGTATTGAAGAATTTCAAATTGAAGCGGAATTGATGCATGAATTTTTGAATAACCGATCCAACGGATTTGCATACACACCAATTGTTGCTTCTGGAAGAAATGCTTGTGTTTTGCACTACATTCAAAATAACCAACCATGCCAAAAAGGAGATGTGATTTTATTAGATGTAGGCGCCGAATATGCAAATTATGCTTCAGATATGACCAGATGTTTACCGGTAGGAGGTAAATTTTCACCGCGACAAAAAGCAGTTTACAATTCTGTTTTACATGTTAAAAACGAAGCTCAAAAAATGTTAGTACCAGGAACAATCTTGGCCGATTACCATAAAGAAGTGGGTAAGCTAATGGAAAAAGAACTTATTAAATTAAAATTAATTGATAAAACAGATATTAAAAATCAAAATAAAGATTGGCCTGCCTACAAAAAATATTTCATGCATGGCACTTCTCATTTTCTTGGGTTAGATGTGCATGATGTAGGACTTTGGCACGAACCAATTAAAGAAAATATGGTTTTTACCTGTGAACCTGGAATATATATTTTAGAAGAAAATTTAGGAATAAGATTGGAAGATGATTTGGTTGTTAAATCTAAAAAACCTCTTAATTTAATGGCAAATATACCGATAGAAGCAGACGAAATTGAAAGTTTAATGAATGAAAAATAAAACGATAATTTGTATTCATGGTTTTTTAGAAAGCAATGAAATGTGGAATTTTATGGATGAACTTTCTATAGAAAAAGTTTATTATTCCATTCCAGGACATACTTCAGATTCTAAAAATGAAATTCTGCCTTATTCAATTTCAAATTTGGCGAAAAAATGGTGGGAAGAAATATATGAAAACCATGGAAATAATATAACAATTATCGGACATTCCATGGGTGGTTACATTGCAATGGAAATTGCCAATCAAGAAAATTTTGAAGGGGAAATTATACTTTTAAATTCAACATACAAGGCTGATTCTGAAGAAAAAAAACAAGACCGAGATAGAGTGATTGCGCTCGTCGAGACTAAAAAGAACGCTTACATAAGGGAAACTATTCCAAATCTTTTTCATGAACCTTTAAAATATCCAGCCGAAATAAAAGCCATTCAAGAAAGTGCAGGAAATTTTAGTGTTTCGGCTATACAAGAAGCTTGCAGAGCTATGAAAAACCGTGAAAACAATATAAATACGGTACAAAATTTAAAAGATAATTGCATATTTATTCTCGGCGAAGAAGACAAGGCGGTAGTACTCAATACAATTCTGGAAGACCAAGACAAATTTCCAGATGCACAGTTTTATATATTGGAGAATTGTGGCCACATGTCGTACATTGAAGTAAAAAGTGATGTATTACTTATTTTAAATAAAATAATAGAAACGTAACTTTTAGTAAATCGTTTAATGCCATTAAAGAAATTAAAACTACCATACAATATAAACATCTAGCATAAAAAATAAAAATAAGCGGCCAATCATAATTATTATTAACTTTCCTTATTCAAATTTTGATTTTTGGCTATTTAGATTTCGTTGTATAATTCTAATTGGTTAAATATTAAAATCATCATTTGAATTTTTGTTCTACGCAAATATTTACTTATGAAAAACATTTTACTTTTTGCATTTCTATGTTTTAGTGCAAGTCAATTTATGGCTCAGGTTAAAGCTCCGGTTTTATTTGGAAATGATGCCAAGAAATTAATTGAAGGTTCATCGAGAATTTCTTACGATACCAGTTTACTTACTATAAACCACATAAATTTTTCAAAAGAAAGTAAAATTCTCAATGATAAAATTCCTATAATTCTCAAAACAATTATTTCTGATGAGAACTCAAATTTTATTTTATCAAAAACCAACCAAGATGATTTAGGTTTTACACATTTCAAATACCAACAATATTATAAAGGAATTTTGGTTGAAGATATGGTATATATTTTTCACAGTCAGACCGAAATATTACAGAGTGCCAATGGGTTATTAGCTAATTTTAAGGCGTCTAATACTCCATCAATTTCCGGCCAGCAAGCTTTAACTACAGCCAGCAACGACCAAAAAGTAGATTTAAACATTTTAGAAAATCCAACCGCCGAATTAATTTTTACACGTGTTGGTTCTAATATGTACTTAGCCTATAAATGTGTGCTTGCCAGCCACCAACCTTTAATGAATAAATACATTTATATTGATGCTCAAAGTGGAAAGAAAATAAAAGAATTGAGTAAACTTTGTGCAATAGATGTTATTGGTACTGCGCACACACAATTTTCAGGCACCCAAAATATTACAACAAACCAACTTGGACCAACTAATTTTAAATTACAAGAAACCACAAATGGCGGGGGAATTATAACTTATAATGCAAACACAAACGTTATTTATTCTGACACAGATAATGATTGGAACAATGTAAATGCAAATCTAGACGAATTTGCAACAGATGTGCATTACGGTGCCCAAAGCACTTATAAATTTTACTTTGACAATTTCGGAAGAGATTCTTATGACGATGCAGGCGGACCAATACTTAGCTATGCCAATGATGCATCAGTAGGTGTTAATGCATATTGGTCAGGAGGTTCAATGCCTGAAATGCATTACGGAGATGGAGATGCCAATAGATATCCCGTTGCATCTTTAGAAGTTGCGGGGCACGAACTTACACATGGTGTAACAGAATTCTCAGCAGGATTGGTTTACGCTGATGAATCTGGCGCTTTAAATGAATCTTTTAGTGATATTTTCGGCAACACAATTCGATTTATATATGCTTCAGATTCTGCAACTTGGTATATTGGCGACCAAATATTGAAACCTGGTGCCAGCGGTGCTTTAGCATTTCGCAACATGGCAAACCCAAATGATTTTCAAAATGCAGATACTTATGGAGGTTTGTTTTTCAATAATGGAGACATCGTACATTATGACAGTGGTATTCAAAATTTTTGGTACTATCTTCTAGTTACGGGTGGTTCAGGGACAAATGATATAGGTAGCAACTATGCCGTTTCTGCAATTGGAATGACCGATGCAATGAAAATTGCTTATAGAAATTTAAACGTTTACCTCACTCCTTACTCCACTTTTTTGGATGCAAGACAAGGTTCAGAACAGGCCGCTATAGATTTATTTGGTTTGTGTTCATTTCAACATTTAGAAGTAGTTCATGCTTGGTATGCAGTGGGTGTGGGTCCTAATTTTTCAACTTTGCAACCCAATGCAAACTTTACTTTAGATCAGGTTTTTAGCTGCGTTGCTCCGCTTTCAGTTCAGTTTAATGCCGGCATAGGTTATGAAAATTATTTATGGGATTTTGGTGATGGCACAAATTCTACGTTAGCCAACCCATCTCATATTTATAATTCTACAGGATCTTTTGATGTAACTTTAATTGTTACCAATGTAACTATATGTCCTTCAACAGACACACAAACAATAAATAGTGCAGTGGAAATTGGCCTAATTCCTAGCGTTGCCTCATTTTCAACAAGTTCTGGTTTGTATCCGAACAATCCAATAAATTTCACGGATATGTCAACAAATAATCCCACATCTTGGCTATGGGATTTTGGAGATGGAACAACTAGTAATTTGCAAAACCCCATTCATTCTTATACCACTCCAGGAACTTACACCGTTAATTTAACAGTCAATAATTGTGGTGGAACAACTAGTTTTAGCGAGAATTTTACCTTGCTAACGGCAAACAATTTTTGTGGATTTCAGTCGAGTTTTACAAACGGAAGCGGAATTTTATATGATTCTGGTGGCGAGTTGAATGATTATATGGACAATGAATCTTGTGGTATTCTTTTGCAACCTTGTGAAGCTGAATTTGTCCAAATTAATGTTCAAGAATTAAATTTAGAAGATTTCTACGATTATCTCTATATTTATGACGGTCCAAATACTTCCTCTCCATTATTGGCAACACTTTCTGGCTATGACAACAATTTAACTTACACCTCAACAGGACCAAGTGTTTATATTTTGTTTGAATCTGATATATCTGTAACCGCTAGTGGGTTTTTAATTATTTATGAAGGAATGTCATCAGTCAACAATTCAGCAAGTTTTACAGCATCTAATTACAATCCTTTTGCAAACAATTCTGTTCAGTTTACCGATAACTCAGTATCAAATCCGACATCTTGGTTTTGGGATTTTGACGGAATTTCTACTTCTACCTTACAAAACCCGAACTTTACATTTACTACTCCCGGATTAAAAACTGTGACCCTTACAGTTGGATATTGTGGTAGCACAACTGAAATCAATATCCAAAATATTCAAGTGCAATCAACTGCTGGCATTTCTGATTTAAACGAAACGGAATCTATCTTCTTAGCTTATCCAAATCCTTTTCAAGACCATTTAATTTTACAACCAAATATAAATTTGGAGAATCTTGAAATGACAATTAAAGATATGAGTGGTAGAGTTGTATTTGAACAGAAAACAGAAGGAATGCAAAAAGAAATAGAAATAACCACTGATTTTTTAAGTCCGGGTAATTATATTTTGGAGTGCAGGTATAAATCAACGGATGCAAGTAACGGAGTGTCAAGATTCAATTTGATAAAAATTCGTTAGTAAATTTAGAATTAAACAAATAAAAAACGGAAACTTTTCAGTTTCCGTTATCTATAAAAATCCAAATAAATTGGACAGGATGGTGTAGTTTTATATCCATATATACTTTTTTATATTTCTTACATACCTTAAAAATAGAGATTTATTAAGTTTATAAAAAAAATAAAACTTAAAGTGCCTAAAATTTATAGTGAGCTGTTGTTAACGGAATGTTAAAAGCCCGCAATACAAATCTTACGGTAAATATTTCTAGTCGCAAATTATTATTAGTTTTAACTTTAATAAATCAAAAAACACAAGATGGATAAGTTGAGAGCACTCGTAGTAGACGATGAAGAATTTGCAAGAAAAAATCTGATTATGATGCTGGAAGAATACTGTCCAGAGATAGAAGTAATTGGCGAAGCATCAAGAAAAAATCAGGCAAAAGCTATTATTGAATCTTCACATCCGGATGTTGTGTTTCTGGATATTAGAATGCCTTCTGGCACAGAAGGATTTGAATTGTTGGAAGAGTTAGAAAATAAAGACTTTTTAGTGGTTTTTGTTACTGCTTTTAAAGATTACGCAGTTAGAGCTTTCAATGCAAATGCAGTGCATTATCTTTTAAAACCTATTGATATTGAAGATTTAGAAGTTGCTGTTAAAAAAGTGATTGAAATGAAAGGCATGTTCAAAGAAAATCCAGAAAATAGAGACAGTTATTTCCAGTCTTTACAAAATTTATCAGATACCTTAGTCCGTAACAAACCAAATAATAGAATTGCCATAAGTCATTCAAAAGGTTTAAAATTGGTAAACGATGAAGACATAGTTCATTTGGAAGCCAGTGGGAACTGTACCACAATTTATTTTAAAGACAAAACTAGATTTCTCGACACCCGCACCCTTAAAACTTATGAGCAAATATTAAATCCAGATAAGTTTAGTCGAATACATAAATCACATATCATTAATCTTGATGAAATGACAGAATATTTAAGTGATGACGGACATTTTGCAGTGTTGAGAGATGGAAACCGATTGCCAATTGCAAGAAATAGAGTTTCAGAATTTGTACGCATGCTTAAAAAATAAAATGTACCGTCTTTTAATCGCGTTTTTACTCTTACATTTTTGCTCAGAGGCACAACAATATTCCTTTGTAAATTTCAGTACAAACTCCGGTTTGCCACAATCACAGGTGACTGCAATGTCACAAGATCATGAAAATTATCTTTGGATTGCCACACTAGGCGGAGCAGCAAGATTTAACGGAGAAGAATTTTTATCTTTCTCTACAAACGATGGACTATTAAACAATAAGGTTAGCACCATACAATATCTTGATGGGAAAGTATATCTTGGTCATGAAGGTGGTTTAAGTATTATACAAAACAACAAAGTTATTGCAAACTATCAGTTGCAATCTTCTCAACAAAATGTTAGCGTAAGTTCAATTATTAGTTTTAACAACACAATCATCGTTGGCGTAAATGGTGGTGGACTCTTTGAACTTAAAGATAAAAAATTACAAGAGATAAAAAGTTCTGAAAATTTATTGAGAATAAAGGAAATTATATGCATTGAAAACAAGTATTACATTGCTACGAGAGATGGTCTTTTCACCACTATTGATTTTAAATCATTCAGTGAAATTAAAGACTTTGAGGAAACAAGTATTAATTCTATAAAACTATGGAAGGATAATACATTGCTAGTTTGTACACCAACACAAGGCCTTTTTGAATATGATTTGGTAAGCGGAAAAACAAAAAAAATTGAGCTCCCAACTAAAAATTCAGAAAATCAAGAAGTTTATAAATATTTGTTTGTAGACAATCAAAGTAGAATTTGGATTATTGGAAAAAGTGGTATTCTAGTCAGAGATAAAAGTGGGAAAACACAGTATTTAGATGAGAAAAGCGGATTGCCTACGGTAAATTTTCGAACGATTTATCAAGACATTGAAGGAAACATTTGGTTAGGTTCAGATGGGAAAGGCATTTTGAAATATCCTGAAGATGCCTTTACATTTTTTGATAAAAAAGACAACCTCGCATCCGAATTAATTATGTCTATATCTCAAGATCAAAACGGCACTTTTCATCTTGGATCTTTTGACAAAGGACTGATAAAAATGTCTAAAGATAAAAGTGAGAACATAGAGCTAGATAATAACCTTGTATGGTGCTCTATGCTGAATATTGAAAACAAAAATTGGTACGGTACCGAATTTGGTTTGGTCTCTATAGACAAAGCGGGCAATAAAAAATATTACTATGAAGAAGATGGATGCCCGGGCAATAAAATTACTACCCTTTACAAGCTGTCAAATTCTAGTTTTCTGATTGGAGGAATTAACGGACTTTCAATTTATGAAAATTCTAAAATAAGAATCAACAGTCCCGAATCAAATCCGCCGGGTTCTGTGAGAAATATTTTGGTTTATTCTAAGGATATATATTGTGCAACTGATAAAGGTTTGTATAAGATTTCTGGTAATAAATTAGAAGATATTGATGATAAAAAATCTGTTGCATATAGCTTGGCGAAATTTGAAAATGCAATATATTTTGGCACAAGTGATGGTTTGTTTAAACTCAATCCGGTAACACAAAAAATAGAAAAAATTCTACTTTCTAAAAATCCTTCATCTTCGTTTATTAATTTTTTAAACGCAACTCCTTCAGGATTATTTGTAGGAACAAACAACGGATTATACCTCTTTAACGAAAAAGAAATATTACATTTTGGTATTGAATCCGGATTGATAGATCTAGAAACTAACCTCAATTCATCTTTTTATGACAAAAATGGAAACTTGTGGTTTGGAACAGCAGAAGGTTTAGTAAAATTTAATTTCAAGAAAGAGATTACTAAAGAAAACAAGTCACAGCCCAACTTGGTTTTAGAAGAAATACTTCTCAATTACAAAGAGTTTGATTACAGCAAATACGCTAAAAAATTTGCATACAGTGGCTTACCTCTGGATTTATCTTTACCCTACACAATGAACACATTAACATTTGAAATGAATGGGATTTCCCTTTCGCAAATAAAAAGTCAAAAATACCAATATTGGTTGGAAGGTCTTGAAGGTACATGGTCGCCACCAGGAACAAATAAATCTATTACCTATACAAGTTTGCCAGCTGGTGAATATACTTTTCACTACAAGGCTATAGATCAAGAAGGACATCGCAGTCAAGAGAAAAAAATATCATTTATTATTCGCGCACCATTTTATAAAACTTGGTATTTCTATTTGTTCATATTTATAATTTTTGTCGCCATTATTATTGGTTTATTTAGGTTAAGGATAAAACGGGAACGACAAAAAAATTACCAAGAAATGTTGGAATACAAAAGCAGAATGATTCAGTTAGAGCAACAATCATTAAACGCCAGCATGAACCGTCATTTTATTTTTAATTCACTAAATTCCATTCAATATTTTATTAATAATAAAGACCGCATATCGGCAAATAAATATTTATCAAGTTTTGCCAAACTCATTCGTAAAAATCTGGACAGTAGCGCCGAAGGTGGAAGTATGGTAAGTTTGGAACAAGAACTTGAAAGATTGGAACTTTATCTGTCACTCGAACAAATGCGATTTCAAGATAGATTTGAATACACAATTGATTCTGGTGATATGGATTTAGATTCAATTATGATACCTTCAATGCTTTTGCAACCCTTTGTTGAAAACAGTATAATTCACGGCATTTTGCCAGATGAAGACTTAAAAGGCAAAATAAATATAAAAATCAGAAATCTTGAAGATTCCGTGCAAATAGAAATTAAAGACAACGGAATGGGAATCGATAACAGTATGATGAGTAAAACAAGTATGGATGGCGACCATAAATCTCACGGAATGAGCATTACGAGCAAGAGAATGGAATTATTTTCTAAAATGAAAGAACAAAATTATAACCTATTTGGTCCAGTACAAATCAATAATTCAGAAGGAAAATCTATGGGAACTGAAGTTATTTTTAAAATTCCTATAGAATAATTTGGTTTTATGGAAAACTTGATTTATATTTGTGAGTAATATATAATAACAGATGAAACGTTTAATATTCATATTTTCAGTTTTTATGGCGCTTTTCTTAGCTTCTTGTAAGAAAGAGGTTATTCGTCCGAACAATGTGGATTGTGGAGATTCAGCTCATTCATCTACAGCAATCATGAGAGGTTCCGACAATGGTGGTTCTGATGATGAATCTGGAAATCCAGGAGGAAGTGGTATAACTGATCCTAATGACGATGAAGACATTCACAAGACTGGGAAAGGAAAAAAATAACAAGACAATTATAATATAAAAATATATTACCCGATTCATTCGGGTTTTTTTATGCCCAATAAATCAATATTCCATACATTTCAAATATTAATTTAACCTCCAGTAAATATTATTACTATATTTTTAGAAATATTTAAATCTCAAATCATATATAAATGTCTAAAATTTCAACAGATCCCTTACATGAATTGATATTGAATCTTTCAAAATCTGAAAAACGCTATTTTAAATTGCGCAGTTCTCAACATACCATTGGCGAACAAAACAATTACCTGGCCTTGTTTGATTATCTGGAAAAATCAGCTGAATATAACGAAACCCAACTTAAAAATAATTTTAAGAAAGAAGCATTTATAAATAGACTCTCAATATCAAAAAAAAGACTTTATGATGCTATACTCTCGAGTTTAGATCAATACCACCAACAAAATTCAGTTGAGGCCAATCTTTATAAGATGCTTAATTCTTTTGATATTTTATACACTAAATCATTATACGCTCAATGTAATAAAATTTTGAAAAGTGCAGAGAAAATTGCTGCAAAATATGACGCTTTTCATGTTACTCAGGAAATTTTAAAACGTTCAAAGAAACTAATTGAAACTGAAAATTATTTAAATACAGACAATCAAAAAATAGATAAAATTTTAGCTGATGATCTAAAAATTTCAAAGCAGATAGACTTATACAACGAACTGTGGTCAATTAAAAGTAAAATATTTATACGTTTAAATAAAAACAGCCTTTCTCGAAGCAAAGATGATATTTTAGAAATAACAGAAATTATAAACAATACAAAAGACCTTACGAAAAATCAAGTCTTGCATTTTGAAGCCGAATATCTTTTTAATCATATATTAAGTGCGTGTTATTATTCATTGTCGGAGTTTGATCAAAGTCTAAAATACATCAACAGTAACGTTAACCTGTTTGAAAATAATCCACAAAATATATCAGAAAACCAAAGTAATTATATTGGCGTATTGGCAAACTGTATGCACTTGACAGAAAAAATAGGAAACGTAACGGAAATAAACGATGTACTTTTAAAAACGCGTAACATCAGAAAAGAATTAAACAAAACAGCCAATGAAGATTTAAACATCAAAATTTTCAGCAGTTTAATAAGTGCAGAGTTAAGTTTGGCAATTAAAAAAGGAAATGAAACTCAAACGCTTGCATTAATAGAAGAAATAAAAGAAAACCTAAAAAATTACAGTTCAAAACTAAGTTTCACAAGACTTATTTTTTTCCATTATCAAATAAGTGTAGTTTACACCATGCTTCATGAATATAAAAAGGCCTCTTTTCATATTAAAAAGTTATTTGCCTTCGATGATTTTGATAAAAAAGAAGATTTGTATTACCACAGTCTCTTATTGGATCTCCTAATAAACTTTGAATCCGGCAAAAAAGATTTGGTAAGTTATGGCTTGCAAAATGTGAAACGAGCCTTAAAAAGGAAAAACAAAATATATGAATACGAAGACATCTTCCTGCAAATGATTAGTTGTTTCATGGCATCGAAGAATAAATTTGATTTAGAAGAAATTTTGGAAAATTTTCATCTCAAACTTACAACCTTAAAATCTAATCCAAAAGAAGCAGCAGCATTTGAGTACTTTGATTTAATTAAATGGATGGAAAATAAACTCGATTTGCTAAAAAGAGGAAAGGTATTGGCTGGATAAATTTACACTCTGATACAAAATAGAGACCCTCAAAACCAAAATAAAAAGTTTATTTTTGTCAAAACTTATTTTCTATGGCGAAAGTGGCAATCATAATGGGCAGCAAATCGGATTTACCGATAATGCAAGAAGCAGCAACAATCTTGAAAGAATTTGAAATAGAATATGAAATTTCAGTTGTATCAGCACACCGCACACCAAAATTAATGTTTGAATTTGCCTCTAGCGCGCACGAGAATGGTTTTTCCGTAATAATAGCTGGTGCTGGAGGTGCTGCACATTTACCGGGCATGACAGCAAGCCTCACTCCTCTTCCTGTAATTGGCGTGCCTATTAAATCAAGTAATTCTATTGATGGTTGGGATAGTATTTTATCAATTTTACAAATGCCCAATGGAATTCCTGTGGCAACTGTTGCATTGAATGCTGCAAAAAATGCAGGACTTTTAGCAGTAAGAATATTGGCTGCTCAAGATGAGGCAATTCTTAACAAAATGCAAGCATACATGAAAAATATGGAAAATGCTGTATTAGAATCTCGCAAAGACATTTAAATAAACATTTTTTATAACTTTTAGAAAAAATCCGACAATCGTTAAAAATATTTAAAGAAAAATAACCAACGTCTATTATCATTTACTTTACTCGATTAAAGAGTGAACAAAATGAATTTACAAAGAGTATTGATAGTTGACGATGAAATAGATTTAAGTTTCTTACTTAAAATTAATATCTCTAAAATTATACCTTCCACGATTGATATTGCCAATTCTTTCAAAGATGGCTTAAAACAAATTGAAAATGCCGTTTACGATTTGGCAATTTTCGATTTAAGTTTAGGTGACGGATTAGGTTACGATCTCATTCCGGAAATTAAGAAACGTAGCAATAATCAAACAAAAGTTATAATGATCAGTGCATTCAATACTCCCGAAGATACAGAAAAAGGATTGAAGTTGGGTGCATCTATTTTTCTTTCAAAACCTCTCTCAAAAGCAGTACTTCAAAATTCATTGGCTAGTTTAGGATATCGTTTTTAGTGGTAGAATTTTCACAGTTGGGTATTTTTTACCACAATTTATTTTCCTAAAACTGACTAATTTTTAAATTATTAAAATAATAATCAACACTTTAACTATTTGGTAACACTTTTGAATTACATTGAGCAGAACAGTTAATAGGTGATTTAGAAGAACAATCGAAAAAACAAAAAAACAAACATTCAAACAAAACTCAAACGCAAGCAAATTCGTCTTCTTTTCATCGCCAAACTTTAAAAAAATACAACGACAGGAACTAATTTTAGAAGGTTCCCTTAAAAACTTCAAACAATTAAAAAATAGCGACATTGGTCGCTTTTTTTATGCAAGATATTTTGGGAAAATAAGGAATGCTATAACTACTGCTAAAACACAACTGAGAAGTACACAAGCTGCAGCAACATCTTTTATGATTTTAATTTGTGGCATTTTTTCAGAACTATATAAATTGCAAAGCTTTTCTATCGCAGTGTTGAACATTTCTGATGCCAAAACCAAACCTGAAGCAAGCAAAACAGCAATCCATTCTAAATTGGTAATTCTTAAAGTTGCACTGAAAATACAAACGCAGATAAAGGCAACACAATGTATTTTAAAATTTCTCTCCTTCAAAAGCATGGTTTTCAATCCTTCCAATGCAAAACCAATAGATCTTATTAAATTCATGTGTTTTCTTTACACAAAAAAACAATAAACTTTGCAACTTCGCAAGTTCTAACTAACTTTGTACCTCGTTCATTAAAATAAACTTATACAGAAAGGTGGAGGGACTGGCCCAAAGAAACCTTGGCAACCTGTGTTGAAAAACAAGAAGGTGCCAATTCCGATTTGTTCTCTTTTTGAGAATAGAAAAGATAAGTTAATCAGGAGATTTCTCTCACTGTCTGTATAATAATTTATTTTTCGATAATAGTTTTATACAATATGAATACAATTAAAAATATTTTAGAAAAGCGCATTTTAGTTCTCGATGGCGCCATGGGAACAATGATTCAGCGTCATAAGCTCGAAGAAGAAGATTTTCGCAAAGGTTGGTTTGAAAATCATGATTCTTCTTTAAAAGGAAACAATGATTTACTTTCGCTTACTAGGCCAGAAATCATAAAAGATATTCACAAACAATATTTCGAAGCAGGTGCAGATATTGCTGAAACAAATACATTTTCTGGAACCACAATTGCCCAAGCAGATTATGGTTTGGAACATGCCGTTTACGATATTAATTTTCAATCTGCTAAAATTGCCCGAGAAGTTGCCGATGAATTTACAGCAAGAGAACCCGAAAAACCAAGATTTGTAGCAGGTTCTATTGGACCAACAAACAGAACTGCATCAATTTCTCCTGATGTAAACGATCCAGGATTTAGAGGCGTAACTTTTGACACATTGGTAATTGCTTACAAGCAACAAGTGAACGCACTAATGGATGGAGGTGTAGATATTCTATTAGTTGAAACAGTTTTCGACACATTAAATGCCAAAGCTGCTTTGTTTGCAATTGATGAAGTTTTTGAAGATAGAAAATCAATTCTTCCAATAATGGTTTCTGGCACAATAACAGATCAAAGTGGCCGAACACTTACTGGTCAAACTACTGATGCTTTTTTAATTTCAATGTCCCATATTCCTCTTCTTTCTATTGGTTTAAACTGTGCCTTAGGAGCTTCGATGATGCGTCCGTATTTGCAAATACTAAATAAAAATGCACCTTTTGGTGTAAGTGCACATCCCAATGCCGGACTTCCAAATGCATTTGGAGAATACGATGAAACACCTGAAATGATGGCCGAACAAATAAAAGAATTTTTAGATGAAGGTCTAGTAAATATAATTGGTGGCTGTTGCGGTACAACTCCAGATCATATAAAAGCAATAGCAGATTTAGTAAAAAATTATTCTCCCCGAAAAATACCCCAATTTGAATAAATGGAAAATGTAACTTTAAAATTATCAGGATTAGAACCGTTATTTGTAACGCCTGAAAGCAATTTTGTAAATATTGGTGAACGTACAAATGTTACAGGTTCAGCTGCATTTTTACGCATGATTAAAGCCGATGATTTCGAAGCTGCACTCGCAGTTGCACGTGATCAGGTAGAAAATGGAGCACAAATCATCGATGTGAATATGGATGAAGGAATGATTGATGGCAAAGAAGCTATGGTTAGGTTTTTAAATCTTATAGCTTCCGAACCAGATATTTGTCGAGTTCCAATAATGATAGACAGTTCTAAATGGGAAATAATTGAAGCTGGATTAAAATGCGTTCAGGGAAAAGGTGTTGTGAATTCAATTTCTCTCAAAGAAGGAAAAGACACTTTTGTGAAACAAGCAAAATTGGTTAAACGATACGGAGCAGCAGTAATTGTAATGGCTTTTGATGAAGATGGACAAGCAGATTCCTACGAACGACGCATAGAAATTTGTAAGAAATCTTATGATATTTTAGTGAATGAAGTAAAATTTGACAAGCACGATATAATTTTTGATCCCAATATATTTCCTGTTGCAACAGGAATGGAAGAACACAATAACAATGCTGTTGATTTTTTCAGAGCTACCAAATGGATAAGAGAAAATTTGCCTGGAGCGCATGTCAGTGGTGGAGTTTCAAATGTCTCCTTCTCCTTTAGAGGCAATAATTTAGTGCGCGAGGCAATGCATTCCGCTTTTCTTTACCATGGAATAAAACATGGAATGGACATGGGAATTGTTAACCCGACAATGCTTGAAGTTTATTCTGATATTGACGCCAATTTGCTAGAACATGTAGAAGATGTTTTGTTGAACAGAAGAGATGATGCCACCGAACGTTTACTAGAATTAGCCGAAACTGTAAAAGGCGACGGTAAGAAGAAAGAGCAAGATTTATCATGGAGAAATACTTCTGTTGAAGAAAGATTATCACACGCTTTGGTAAAAGGTTTGGTAGAGTTTGTTGAAGCAGATACAGAAGAATGCAGATTAAAATATGCCAGACCAATAGAAGTTATTGAAGGTCCATTAATGGACGGAATGAATATCGTGGGAGATTTATTTGGAAGCGGAAAAATGTTTTTGCCACAAGTTGTAAAATCTGCTCGTGTAATGAAAAAAGCCGTAGCAGTTTTGTTGCCATATATTGAAGATGAAAAAGAAGGCGGTGGCAGAAAATCTAGCGGAAAAATATTAATGGCAACCGTTAAAGGTGACGTTCATGATATCGGTAAAAACATTGTAGGAGTTGTGTTGGGTTGCAATAATTATGAAGTTATTGACTTAGGCGTTATGGTTCCGTTCGATAAAATTATTAAAACTGCAATTGAAGAAAATGTAGATGTAATTGGACTTAGTGGTTTGATAACTCCTTCTTTGGATGAAATGGTTACCGTGGCAAAAGAAATGCAACGATCTAATATGAATATTCCACTTATGATTGGCGGTGCTACAACTTCTAGAGTACACACAGCAGTAAAAATAGATCAGCACTTCACCAATGATCAGGCAATTCATGTTTTAGATGCTTCGAGAAGTGTAACGGTTGTTGAAAGTTTATTAGGACCTAAAAAAGAAGCGTTTATAAAAGGGATAAAAGCCGATTATGAAAAACTACGCGTGCACCATGAAAAAAATAAAAATGCAAAAACCTTGCTTAATTTAGAAAGTGCGAGAGAAAAAAAATTAAACCTGGTTTTTGATGCCACAACAATAACTAAACCTCAACAATTAGGAATTAAGGTTATTGAAGATTACGACATGCGTGAGTTGGAAAATTACCTTGACTGGACTCCATTTTTCCAGACTTGGGAACTCGCAGGTCGTTATCCAAACATATTAAATGATGAAATTGTTGGTGACGCTGCAACAAAATTATTTGCAGATGCCAAAAAAATGCTGAATGAAATTATTTCTGAAAAATGGCTTACTGCAAACGCTGTTTATGGCTTGTTTCCAGCAAATTCTGTAGGAGACGATATAGAAATTTACTCTGATGAAAACAGATCCGAAATCATTAATATTCAACATGCACTTAGGCAACAAACTAAAAAAGCAGCTGGAGTTCCGCACCATGCATTAAGCGATTTTATAGCACCTAAAGATTCTGGATTGATCGATTATATTGGGGCATTTGTAGTAACAACAGGTGTAGGAATTGATAAAAAAGTTGCAGAATTTGAAGCCGATCATGACGATTACAGCGCAATAATGCTGAAAGCCCTTGCAGACAGATTAGCCGAGGCTTTTGCAGAAAAACTTCACGAAGAAGTAAGAAAAAATGCTTGGGGCTATGGGAAAAATGAAAAGCTGGCTAACGAAGATTTAATTAAAGAACAATATCAAGGCATTAGACCGGCTCCTGGTTATCCAGCTTGCCCAGATCACACAGAGAAAGTTGGATTATTTAGAATTTTGGATGCTACAAAAAACACAGGAGTAGAACTAACAGAAAGTTTGGCAATGTTTCCTACGGCAGCAGTGAGTGGCTGGTATTTTGCCCATCCCGATAGTAAATATTTTGGTTTAGGAAAGATAAATGAAGAGCAAGTTAAAGACATTGCAGATAGAAAAAACAAGTCTTTTGAAGAAATGGAACGTTGGTTAGGAAGTGTGATGTTATAGATTTAAATTTTAATTCCTATCTTTGGACCCCATGAGATTACTGATTTCCATTTTGATTTTAAGTTTAGGTTTCCAACTGGCGAACTCTTATTTTAAGTCCAAAAAAATGACATTTAAATCTGAATTGAATGAAAATCAAAGTGAAGACGGTGAAGAAGATTCAAAAGATGAAAATCCAGAAGAACAAAAGCTCAAGCAGTTAGATCACAATCATTTTCTTACACTAGATATTTTTAAAATAAACTGTTTGTTATCTAAAAATATTGATAAAAATTTAGATCATTTTTACGCAACTATTTCAATTACACCCCTTTTCACACCTCCCGATTTAAGTTTATAAATTAAAACTTTTTATAAATCTTAAATTTCAAAAAATAATGAATTCTTTTTTCAAGAACTTCGGTTCGCAATTGCCATCTGGTTTGGTAGTTTTTTTAGTGGCATTGCCATTGTGTCTAAGCGTTGGCCTGGTAAGTACAAATGTTTTGTTCGCAGACGGCACAACCTATTCAAATATATTTTCTGGAATTATTTCAGGAATTATCGGTGGAGTTGTCATCGGTTTTTTAAGTGGTTCAAGATATGGAGTTTCTGGTCCGGCAGCAGGCTTAATCACCATTGTGGCAGCCGCTATAGTTACTTTGGGTTCTTTTGAAGCTTTCTTGGTTGCAGTTTTTCTTTCAGGAATTATTCAACTAATAGCAGGTTTTCTTAAAGCGGGAATCATTGGTGCTTATTTTCCATCAAGTGTCATAAAAGGAATGTTGGCAGCAATTGGCATCATATTAATATTAAAAGAAATTCCGCATCTTATTGGAGATGACAAAGATTTCTTGGGAGATTTAAACTTCGCTCAAAAAGATGGTTTAAATACTTTTACAGAATTGGGCTATTCTCTCTTTCACATGGATAAAGGTCCTGTAATTGTTGGTTTGGCTTCTTTAACTATCATTATAATTTTTACAAGACTCAAACTAGAAAAATTCAAACTGTTTAAATTTATTCCAAGTGCATTAATTGTAGTAGTATTTGGAATTGTATTGAATGAAATTTTCAAATTATTTGTGCCCAACCTAGTTATACAGCCAAAACACTTAGTAAACCTCCCAGTTGCCAAGAGTTTAGGAGATTTTCCCAATATTTTTACCTTTCCAGATTTTAGCGCACTTTCTAATTATCAAGTTTATGTGGTAGCCATTACGATAGCAATTATTGGAAGTTTAGAAACACTATTGAGTGCAGAAGCCACAGATAAATTAAGTAAATCAGTTCATGGCACACCTGCCAACCGCGAACTTAAAGCTCAAGGTGTTGGAAACATGCTAGCTGGTTTGGTTGGTGGTTTGCCTATAACTCAAGTAATAGTGCGTTCTTCTGCCAATATAAATGCGGGAGCAAAAAATAAAACTTCAACAATAATTCATGGATTTATTTTATTGATAAGCGCGCTGAGTATACCTTTTGTTTTGAATAAAATTCCTTTAGCATCTTTAGCAGCAATATTGATGGTAATTGGTTATAAACTAACGAAAGTGGGCTTGTTTATTGATATGAAAAAACTGGGTATTACACAATTTTTACCTTTCATTGTTACAATAATAACCATATTATTTACCGATTTACTTATTGGTATTGGCGTTGGTTCTGCCGTGGCATTGTTCTTTATTCTTAAAAACAATTTTCAAAATAATTTTGTGGTGAAAAAAGATGATAATGAAGTAGTAATTGTGCTTTCTGAGGAAGTGAGTTTCTTGAACAAAGGTGGTTTGCGAACTAAACTTAATAATTTAAAAGAAGGAACAACCGTTCTTATTGATGGAAGCAATTGCAAAAACATTGATTACGATGTCCTAGAATTAATTTCTGATTATAAAAATCCAAACAATGAACGATTGATTGTAAAAACTATTAATATTCCTGAACCTATTTAAAATTTGTATATTATCTCAGTTTGATATGTAGCGATTTTTCATATTTCCATTAATTCAGGATTTTAAATAACTTTGCTACATGAATACTTATGATTTAGTAAAATCTCTGCATATCATTTTTGTGGTAAGTTGGTTTGCCGGACTTTTTTATATCGTTCGGCTCTTCATTTACCATACCGAAGCACAACAAAAAATAGAAATTGAGAAGGAAATCTTAAGCAAACAATTTGTATTGATGGAAGGGAAACTTTGGTGGATAATTACAACTCCTGCAATGATTTTTACGCTGGTATTTGGTATATGGATGCTTACATTAAATCCATTTTTACTTCACCAACCATGGATGCACTTTAAGTTGGGTTTTGTCTTTATATTGTTGATTTATCATTTTGTTTGTCAGCTGAAAGTTTCCCAAATGAAAAAAGGAATTTTTACTTGGAAAAGTACAACGCTTAGAATTTGGAATGAATTGGCGACATTGGTTTTGGTTGCAATAGTGTTTTTAGTTGTTACAAAAGGTCAAATGAACTGGTGGAAAGGCGTAATTGGTTTTTTCGCAGTGGCTGTAGGATTAATGATATTGATAAAAATTTACAAGAGATTTAGTAAATGAAATTATTGTTAGAAAGTTTCAATTCTACTCAATGCATATTAGCAATATGTTACCTACTCTTGTTTGGATTGACTATATTTTTCTTTGTTCGAAAATCTAAATATTTTTCTTGGAGCTTGTTTTTTACAGCATTGGTATTGTCAATTTTATTTGGAACTTTCATTAATTATTTAAATCCTTGGGATGAACAATTTCACGCGCTTGTAGCCAAAAATACTGGCTTTAATTTTTTCAAACCTCAACTTTTTAAAGAAGATTTATTTCCAGGTACAGATCAAAACTGGGTAAATTCAGCCGTTTGGTTGCACAAACAACCACTTTTTACCTGGCAAATGGCTGTGAGTATAAAAATATTTGGCAACAGTTTGTTTGCTGCTAGGCTTCCATCTGCAATATTATTTGCATTCAGCGTGATAGCAACTTATGATATTGGCAGACTTATCTTAAACAGAAATACCGGAATTTTTGCAGCACTTCTACTTTTGCATTCAGGCTATATTTTAATGGTTAGTGGCGGAATTATTGGAATGGATCACAACGACTTGGCATTTTTCGCTTACATTACTTTTTCTCTTTGGGCATTCTTTCGATATCTTGATACGCCTACGCGAAAATGGCTTTTTTGGATAGGATTTTTTGCGGGCTGCGCAATCTTAAACAAATGGCTCGTTGGATTATTAGTCTTTTTTCCTTTTGGAATTTGGGTTTTACAAGGCATTTTCACCAAAGAATTTAAACAAAGAATTGGAAAGTATTTATATGCGTTGGGCATTTGTTTTGTTGTTTTTCTGCCTTGGCAAATTTATACTTTAATCAGGTTTCCGAATATTGCCAAACAAGAATTATTTTACAATTCAAGACATTTTACGCATGTCGTTGAAGGTCATTCGGGAAATATTTGGACTTATTATGATTATTTGTCAGATACCTTTTTTAATCGTTTTGACTTTCTGCTCATCTTTTATATCTCTTTAGGTTTTGCTTTAATTTTCATGTACAACAAAATAAAATTGTGGTATCTTATTTCAGTAATATTTATAGTGTATTTCTTTTTCACATTGGCTCAAACCAAACTAATTGGATTTACAATTCCGGCTTATGCAAGTATATTATTAATCATTGCAATTGGTTTCACAAAAGTCTTAGAATTAGTAAAATGGAAATATGTTAGAATCACTTTACAAGTATTTGTAATTAGTCTTTTATGCAATTGGATGATAAACTTCAGAGGCATCAATAACCGCATACTTGACACTGGCAAATTTAAGAACACAGAATATCAGAAACAATTAAGAGCTTATATGGCTACAACGACTAATAAAGTTCCAAAATCTGTCATCTTTGGACATTCTGATGGTAATTTTACTTCTTATTCTTGGATGTATTACCAAGATGATTTGGTTTATGCATTTTATCCTTTAAAATCTCAAGTTTTGGATTTAATAAAAAAAGGCTACAAAATTACAATCATCCAAAAAGAAGACACGCCAGTAGAACTCCAAAATATTTCAGGAGTGCGTTATAAAGAGAAGTTTATTGCTGTTGGGGTTTAGGTGTGTTTAAAAGTGATTTGAATCGTAGTAATTTGTTTATTTTTCTAGATATTGCACAATTTGATTAAGTTTGCAAATAAATTGTAATCATTCTATTGCAAAAATTTGACAATCCTTAAAAGTAATAATTACTGTTTTAAATTGTTGTTTACATAATGAAAGCAAATCTTAAAACTTCAACGGGAAGCACTGAATCAGAAAAAATGAATAGCTGGTTCAATGAACTTATTTCCTCTATTGAAATGGATAAATTTTTAATAACGGAAGATTTGGCATCCGAAGAGACAAAAGCATTTTATAAGGCCATGATGTCGGAGAATATGACGGATGTTCTTCGACATACAAGAGTCGCTTCTACAATGCATTTCATTGAGAAAATGATTGTGGATTTTTTGAAAGAAATCAAATCAAGAGGAATTAAATATAATAAACTCGCACTTGACATGAGTAATTCCAAAATTCTTGCATGGGTGGAATTGAAAGATAATGATGAAGAATCTGAAGATGAGCTAATTATGGCAGAAGCTAAAATAAATGCTAAATATCACAATGATGGTTTTCACATATCCACGACAATTGTTGAAGAATTAGATAAATTAAATGTTCCTTCGCACTATCATATTTTAGGGAAATAACTGATAAATTAGTGGCCACTTTTGAAGAACACATCTCACAAGCAAAGAGAAATTTAGCCTTTTTAAAAAACATTAATGAAAAATGTAATGAATATTGGGATTGGCAAGTCACAACGATATTTTATGTTGCAGTTCATTTGGCGAATGCACACATAGCAAGAAAATCAGATATGCATTATAGATCCCATTCTGCTGTAAAATTTGCACTTAATCCTGAAAACCAATTGTCATTAACTAAAATATCTCCAGAAGAATATCTCGCCTATGTCAAATTAATGAATCTCTCCCGCAGAGCCAGATATTTGTGTCATGATCAACCTACTAAACATGAAAATGCTCATGCTTTTATGACTTATGACATTCACATGAACAAAGCGCTGAAAAATTTAGACAAACTTCTATTATATTTTAAATCTGAATACAAAATCGATTTCGAAAAAGTCACAATAAACTGTTTGGAAGTTAGAAATGGAACAATGACTTATTTTTCAGCATAGAACGACCATTATTCTAAAGTCACTCATGCCTTCCAAAATAAAAAAATGTGTATATGTCTCCTCAGTGTGCCCCAATTGTGCGCGAAAATAATTCATCTTCTCTTAGCTTTTGCGTTGCATAATATTTATAACAGCCTAAGATTAAATTGAATAAGTAAAATTTCTCCCGAAAATATACTTTGGTACAGCATGTGAAAGGTACTTAATAAATTAAAAAACAATATTATGAATAAGTTACACATATATATAGTTGCTGGGTTAATGGCTTTAGCGTTAACCACAGGATGCAACGATCATGACGGCAACAACGAGGCGAAACGTTTGGAAGGTGGAAGCTATGAAAATGATTCAACTGAAGGTGAAAATGATGACAAAGAAACCTCAAGTATTGAAATAAAAAATGACACACACCGACATTCAGAAGTTCACCAAGAGTGGGTTTATTAAGTGTAATTATCTTAATTTTCAATTCTCCAGAATCAAAAAAATTTAACCTTTACTGTAATTGAATTTGACCTGAAGTCACATAAATAAGTTTTTAACATAATTGCTTTGATTTGATTTGAATTCAATTGAATAAAAAATACTAGATGTAAAGTTAATTTACTATAAGTCAATATCTAATATCCATGAAATAAATGATTTGAACATAATATTTTTAGTTTATCGATACAGCCAATATAAAGTTCAGAAATTTTAATTTTTCAAAAACAGTGACCTCCATCAATTTTGAAATTTATTTTTTTTTAAAATCGATAATAAGCAAATGTTCTAATTGTATTTTTATAAAACCTCGACGCAACCAAAATATAAAAAGCGACGTCTGCTATAAAAAACAAAAACTATTTACTATTATGAAAAAAACAGTTTTACTTTTATCTGGTTTGCTTTTAAGCTCTTTGAGTTTTTCTCAAACCTTGACTTTTGCTCCCGTAAATGATTACCCAACCTTGATTGCCAATATTTTTGGAGTTCAGTGTGAGGGTGTTTCAAATGTTCAGGTAACCGCACATCCTCAATCAATCGGAAGATTTGAAAATGGACAATCTTTTGGACTTTCGAGCGGGTTAGCCATGACAACAGGAGTTTTATTTCAAGCCAACCAGCCCAATACTAATTTTTTATCCGCAGATAACGGTTTTCCACAAGATACTGATATTTATAATTATGGTGTAGCCAATGGGCAAACTCCTGTCAATTTTAATGCTTGTGTTGTAGAATTTGATTTTAATCCACAAGTATCTGATTCTGTAAAGTTTAAATACATTTTAGCTTCCGAAGAATATCCTGAATATTCACCTTCAGCCTATACCGATCGCTTTTTGTTTTTAGTTTCTGAAAATGGAAACCCGAGCCAAAATGTGGCTTTGCTACCTGACGGAATTACATTGGTGGAAATAAATACCGTAAATCCTTCAGTTAATTCTCAATATTATTTTAATAATTCTATAGGACCAAATGCCGCCACATTTGCATTTGATGGTTACACAGTTACATTTGAAGCTAAGTTTTTTGCTCAAATAGGTTCTACTTACCATATTAAACTTGTAATTGCTGATGTTGCTGATGCCATTTATGATTCTGCTATTTTTTTAGACGAGCAAGATACATACAATGATATCCATGGAGATTTGACAATTAATGGACAATTAGCAACTGGTACAATTGATGTCTTCAGTTTTCTACAGGATACAATTTTGGCTACACCAATTGCGGTTATTCCAGTTACAAACGGTTCTTATTTAGCAGATAGTTTGCCTTCTGGCTTGTACCATGTAAGATTTACTCCTGATCCTATTCTATTTCCTACCACTGCACCTTTTTATTATACAAATGGCGATACTTGGAGCACGGCAACCGCTGTTGCTTTACCTTGCTTTTTGGACAGTGCGGGTATTAGTTTATCGCCATTTAATGTTCAAAACGGATCAGGAACAATTAGCGGTATGGTAACAATTGATACAAGTTATAACAAAGCTGTTACTGAACCTCTGGCAAATGCTTTGTTGAAATTGATTGACAATGGTAATGGAGATGTAGTTGGTTTTACTTATAGCGATGTAAACGGATTATATACTTTTAACCAAATAAGCACTGGAAGTTATTCTATTATAATGGATGTTCCATATATTCCGCAATTAAACGATCATACAATTCAAGTTATTGATGGACAGAATATTGTAGGTGCCGATTTTGAAGTATTAACCGACGGAATTCATGCGATTGATAATGTTCAATTATCATTAAATGAAGAACAAGCCGCATTTATAAAAATGTATCCGAATCCTGCTACAACAGAATTGACAGTTATTAATGCTTCTGGTTCAAATTTACAATATTCAATATATGGTTTAAACGGTTTATTGATTTTAGAAGGAACGATAAATATTGGTTCAAACAAAATCGATGTAAACGATCTCAACAATGGTTTTTATATGATAAAAACTGGTGATTCCGATGTTCGTAAAATTTCTATTCAAAAATAACATAGAATTGAATTAAACGAATCTAAAAATTTAAAATTTCAATTAATTAATAAATCCCGATGATACCATTTCTTCGGGATTTTTTTCTTTAAATAAGTACTTTTGATTTATTTCCTTCTAAAAAATACCTCTAGAAATCCAAATGATTATCGCTTTTTTAAATTATAATAATGATTTCTGAAATCAATTATAAACCATTCATCAAATAAATTTTTATCCATGCAACTAAAAGTCTAATTTTATAGTCTTACACAAAATAATATTTTATTCTACTATGAAAAATAAGTTACTATTACTCTTGACTGCATTAATTCTCCAATTTGGAATATTGGCTCAAGATGCAGATTTAAATCACTATGCGACAAATGAAAGCATTTCAACATTCGCCGTTAATTTAAACAACCCTCCAAGCGAACAGCTTTTGTCGTCAATAAAAGAATATGCGGCCGATAATGTAGGAAAAATTACCTTGTCAATTACTGGCACACATTTAGAATTTACATTCAGCAATGAAATAACTTATTACGGTATATCAAAAGCTTGGCATATTTTAGGAATTGGAATCCTAAATGTTTCTACAGCAGATGGAATGCAGGTTATGAATTTTGACCAGTTTGCATCTTATTTTTCAATACTTCAACCTTAAATCCTATGAAAAATTTACTATTATTTTCTGCAATTCTACTTGCAACAAACGGTTTCGCACAATTAACTTGTCCAGATGCTGATGGCTCAGCCTTAACTACGTATTCCAGCACTGCCACAAATGACTCTATTTATTTTTATTGTAACAATCTGCCCACTCCAGGTACGCTTACCGCTACACCTGAAAGCGGTGTTGCAGGTTGGACCTTCGTTTGGCAACAATACAATCAACCTACCAACAGTTGGGTTGCTTTAAGTACTGCTACAAACGTTCCAAATTCTACTATTACTAACTTGTCACCAAATGGATACCGCGTTACAATAACCGATGGTTTAGGTGTAATTGTAGGTTGTTACAGAGCATGGATTTCAAACGTACTCACAGATCCTTTTGTGGATGTAGATCCAATTGTGCCCTCTTGCTCAGGACCAACATTAAACGGAACTATAAATTATGGCACTTCAACTGCTATTTACAACCCTCCATCTGATCCTCTTATTATTGATATAAATACAGTAATCACTGTTTGTTTTACAGCGACTCATACTTTTGTTTCTGATTTAGGATTTTATTTAGTAGGTCCAGCCGCTTGTGGCAGTCCCGTTATTGCATTGTCTCCAAATCCAGGAAGTATTGGTCAAGGACCAACATGTAATAGTGGCGATAACATAAATAATTTGTGCTTTTCTACTTCTTCTTTATCTAATTTAAATATTTGTACAGCAGCAGTTCCTTTAAGCGGAACATTTGGAACTTATGGCGCTACTGCAACACCTATAAATTGGACAGCACTTTATGGCTGTGACGCCAACCAACCAGGCTGGAAGGTGCAAATTTATGATTGTATTGGGGCCGATGTTGGGACATTACAATCAACTAATATTACATTTTCTGGTATTTCTGTATGTGGTTCACCAACTTCTGTCAATTACAGTGCTACGGGAATCAATTCAACTATTAATGATAATTCATGCACTCCAGCATCGGCATCAATTTACACTGTGCCTGTAACTCCAGCAACGCTCATGCCAACTACCAATGGTTTCTTATGGACGGCGAATCCTTATTTTTATATAGCTGATTCAACAACTCAATTAAATATAGTACTAAATCCTGGTCCAAGTGTACCAACTGTATTTACACTAACACTTACTGGAAATGGCGCTGGCGGAGCTTGTGGTGGAAACATGGAAGATTCTGAATTATATACTCCTCTTGCTCCAGTGACACCTTTACTTTCAGGAAATCAAAATGCTTGTGAGTCTGATGTACCCTATCAATTAAACAGTGATATAGCTGGTGGTACATGGAGTGGAAACGGAATTATAGATCCTACAAATGGAATATTTGACCCTTCAACAGCTGGACCAGGAACTCATAATATAACATACTCACTCGTAAATCCTTGTCCTTCTAATACGGTTATACAAATTACTGTTGTTTCTTCGCAAGTAATTGTAATTCAAAACCCTGGGTCATTTTGTTCAGACGAGAGTCCTGTTAACCTCCAAAGTAATTTTCCAGG